>JALSNT010000565.1 GCA_026986885.1 Desulfobulbaceae bacterium | reverse complement strand
CTTTCAGGTAATCAACCTGCAGATATTTCTCATAAAAGTCGGTGACATCCAGATCCAGGTGATCATGGGGCGGAACCGTTGTCAGCCCGGGCGGCTCGCCCTTCAGCACCAGGAGATGCCGATAACTGATACCGGGATACAGGGTAATCCGGTCCGTTCCGCATTGCCGCTGCACCGCCCTGATAAGTTCCGTACTTTCCCTGGTGGTAATATGACCGGCACTGTAATCGCGCATGATTATCCGGTCATTGTTATGTTCCAGGGTGACGAGATTACAGCGAAAGGCAAGTTCATCGGCTGCAATATCAATACCCATGGAAGCGGCCTCAAGCGGTGCCCGCCCCGTATAATATTTTTCAGGAGCATAGCCTAACAGGGAGAGATTGGCCACGTCACTGCCGGGTGGATACCCCTTGGGCACGGTGCGCACCAGCATCTGTTCGCCCGCCTTTGCCAGCCGGTCCATAACAGGAGTCGCGGCAGCGGCAAGCGGTGTCTTGCCATTAAGCTCGGCAATGGGCTCATCACCCATACCGTCACCTATAATTAAAATATACTTCATCCGCACTTCAACCGTGGAGGATTACTCATCCTCAAGCATTCGTATTTTCACCGTCGACGCAGCTACCACATCAAGGGCATCAATTTCCTGCAGAGCCGCCTGCACCGCCGATTCTTTTGCCGTATGCGTACGCATGACTATGGCCACCGGACCGACCTGCTTGCGCCCTTTCTGAATAACGGACTCGATACTGATCGCATGGCTGCTGAGGATGCCCGCGACTGCAGACAACACACCAGGCTCATCCCTGGCAGTAATCCTGAAATAATAGGGGCAGGATAATTCAGCAATGGGGGTAATTTTCCGCTTGCCGATATTTTCCGGCAGATAGGAGAGCGACGGCACCCGACCAACGGAACCGGCATGGATATCACGGGCAATATCCACAATATCGGCGGCCACGGCAGAGCCGGTCGGCATTTTACCGGCGCCCAGGCCGTAAAGCAGAACATTACCCACCATATCACCGGTAAAATGGATGGCATTAAAGGCGCCGTCAATCTTGGCCAGCAGATGGCTCTCGGGCACCATGGTCGGATGAACCCTGGCCTCCACATGATCATCGTGATTGCGGCTGATGGCCAGCAACTTGATCCGACAGCCGAATTCCCGGGCAAAATCAATGTCCATGGGCTTGATCTGCGAAATGCCTTCGGTGGCAATATCATTATGGGTGATATTCATGCCATAGGCCATGGTCATGAGAATGGCAAGTTTATGGGCCGTGTCTATTCCCTCAATGTCATAGGTCGGATCGGCCTCGGCAAAGCCCTGCTCCTGGGCATCTTTCAGTACCACATCAAAGGGAACACCTTCATCGGTCATCCGGGTAAGAATATAGTTGGCCGTTCCATTCATAATCCCCATTATGGAGAGAATTTTATTGGCCACCAGCCCTTCTTTGAGTGATTTGATGACCGGAATGCCGCCGCCGACGCTGGCCTCAAAACCGACCTCAACGCCCTTTTTTGCCGCTGCGGAAAAGATATCCCGACCCTCCTGCGAAAGCAGTGCCTTATTGGCGGTCACCACATGCTTACCCGCCGCAATGGCCGCCATGACAAATTTCTTGGCAGGCTGGATGCCGCCGATCAATTCAACAATGATATCAATATCAGGGTCATGGATCAGCTCCATCGCATCCCGGCTCAGGAAAACATCGCCAAACCGGGGCGGCAATTTGTCTATGTTGATATCGGCAACCGCAGCCAGTCGTAAGGACAGGCCGCTTCTCTTTTCCAGCCGTTCTTTCTGTGCCAGCATCACTTCGGCCAGGCCGCTGCCCACGGTTCCAAATCCGATCAATCCTACCCGTATCTCATTCATCAGTTCTATTTAACTATTTTTTTTCTAAAATTTATTTTCCAACGAAAACCTGCCGGTTGCCGCCAACTTGTACCCTCTTTCAAGCGCAATGTCAAAAATATTAGATACTATATTTTAATAGCCAAAGTGGTACGGGTACGCTATAGTAAGCGGTTAAATGAGAGGCTGTTCATTTTTCCGCCTCTCTGCATATCTGTTGGTTACACCACCTGCAAAGGTAACCGTACTCTTAAATTTTTTAATGCATGGGAGATTAATTTATGAACATTTTAGCTTTCGGACCAAACGGTAGTGGTAAAGGCACCCAGGGTGCCATCGTAGCAAAAAAATATGGTCTGGACCACATTGAGTCCGGCGCAATCTTCCGGGAACATATCAAAGGCGGCACCGAGCTCGGTAAAAAGGCTAAAGAATATATAGAACGCGGCGACCTGGTTCCCGATGATATCACCATTCCCATGGTACTGGAAACCTTAAGCAAATCAAAAGGAAGCGGATGGATACTCGACGGTTTTCCCCGTTCCCTGGCCCAGGCGGAAGCCCTGGACAAGGCTTTGCAGGAAAAGGGCATGCCCCTGGATTATGTTCTTGAAATCGTCCTTGACCGGGAAATCGCCAAACAACGGATCATGGGCCGCCGCCTCTGTGCCAATGACCCGAATCACCCCAATCACATTGCCTTTGAAGCCATCAAGCCCGTAGAAAAAGACGGCAAGCTGGTCTGTCGTATATGCGGCGGCGAGCTCTCCACCCGCGCCGATGATCAGGACGAGGATGCCATCAACAAACGGCATGACATCTACTATGATGATAAAACCGGTACCATGGCCGCCGTTAACTATTTCAAAAACAAGGGTAATGCCAAGGTTATCTCCGTGGACGGCTCCAAGGGCATCCAGGAAATATCCGATGAGATCATGAGCCAGTTGCAATAATACCGTATATACTGCTCTCTACGCAGCATTGCGTACAAGGCGTTTCCATGGGAATACATGGCAACGCCTTTTTTATTTGACAGTCCACGTTTTTTCTTTCATGCTATAGGGTATGAAAACACTTATCTCCATGAATCTGGTGCAGTCCATCATGGCAAAGGAGGCCTTTGCCAAGGAATCCGCCGATGCGCTTATTACTGCTGCCGACTGGATCAGGGAAACCTTTGAAGATGAAGGCAAACTGCTTATCTTCGGCAACGGTGGTTCTGCCGCCGATGCCCAGCACATGGCAGCGGAATTCGTCAACCGTTTCCTGATCAACAGACGCCCTCTGCCGGCCCTGGCCCTGACTACGGACACCTCAGTGCTGACATCCATCGGCAATGATTTTTCCTACGATCAGATCTTTGCCAAACAGGTCCAGGCCCTGGCCAAACCGGAAGATCTTGCCCTTGGCATATCGACTTCCGGCACCTCAGCAAACGTAGTAAAAGGGATGAAAGCCGCCAAAGAACGCGGCCTGCGCACCGTCGCCCTTACCGGTGGGTCCGAAAATTCCGGGAATGATCTTGCTGAAATATGTAACCTGGTGCTCAATGTCCCCTCCGACTCCACACCCCATATCCAGGAGGCCCACCTCTGGATTGAACACCTGCTCTGTGAGATGGTCGAAACACGCATGTTCGGCGCTGCTCAGGCTTTTTAATTTTTTTCTGCCGGTTACCCTTATGTCCGCCCTCTCTCTGCAGCCACTTGATTTCTCAGGACTGAACACCTACTCTGTCTACGACCGGCATTCCAAGGTCAGCGTCAAAGATTTTGCCGGTATTCTCAAACCCGACATGCGGGTCAAAGATTTACTGGCAGCCCTGCCGACCCAGTTGGCCGGTGGCGAATTTCCCGAGTTGATCAAGCGGGTGGCATCGGCACGACGAAACAAACGGCCGGTAATGTTGGGCATGGGTGCCCACGTCATCAAGGTCGGCTTAAACCCCATCCTCATTGAACTGATGAAACGGGGAATCATTACCTCCATTGCCTTAAACGGCGCCGGTATTATTCACGATGCGGAAATAGCCATGGTCGGCCGCACCTCGGAGGAAGTTGCCGATGTCCTTGGCCGGGGCGCTTTCGGAGCAGCCGGAGAGACCGGAGAAATTCTCAACCGGGCAATCAATGAAGGCGCGACCCAGGACATGGGCATGGGCGAAGCCGTGGGCCGGACCCTGCTGGCCCATGATTTTCCCCACAACGAACACAGCCTGCTGGCCCAGGCCTGCAGATTAGGTGTGCCGGTTACCGTGCATGTCGCCATCGGCACAGATATCATCCATATCCATCCGGATGCCGACGGCGCTGCCATCGGCAAAACCAGCTATCACGATTTCCGCCTGTTCTGTCGTCTGGTCAGCGATCTTGACGGTGGTGCCTACCTTAACGTCGGTTCGGCGGTGCTGCTGCCCGAGGTCTTTCTCAAGGCCCTGACCGTAGTTAGAAACCTTGGTTTTACCGTCAAAGAGATTACCACGGCCAACTTTGATTTTATCCGCCACTACCGCCCTGCCACCAATGTTGTCCACCGCCCCACTCTTGAGGGCGGACGCGGTTTTAACTTCACCGGCCACCATGAGCTGATGATTCCTCTTTTTGCCGCCGCATTACTGGACGAGCTTGCAAAAACATGATACAAGGGTGCCTGGTCAATTTATATTGATTCTCCGAATCAATACTTTTTATGCCTGAATTTAGGTTATGCTCCTCCTGCTTACAATCCATACCCATGAAGAAAACCGTAAAAATCGGCACCAGGGCCAGTCTGCTGGCCGTTACCCAGTCTACCTGGGTAAAAAATCAAATTGAAAGCCAGTACCCGGATACAACCGTGGAGCTGGTGAAAATAACCACCAGAGGCGATAAAATCCTGGACGTACCGCTGGCCAAGGTAGGCGGCAAAGGACTCTTTGTCAAAGAGATTGAAGATGCCCTGGCAGCCGGCCGGGTCGATCTTGCCGTTCACTCCATGAAAGACGTTCCTTCCGACCTGCCCGAGGGGCTGCAGGTGGCCGTCATTCCTCCCCGGGAAACACCATTTGATGCCTTTATCTGCAATGGCGAAACAACACTTGACGAGCTACCGGCAGGTGCCCGCATCGGCACCTCGAGCCTCAGGCGCAAGGCCCAGCTTGCCGCCCTGCGCCCGGATCTTGTCATTGAGGACCTGCGCGGTAATCTTGACACCAGATTACGCAAGCTTGATGAAGGACAGTATGATGCCATCATCCTTGCCGGAGCCGGTCTCAACCGCTTGGGTTTACAGCAGCGGATTGCCTCCCTGTTCACGCCGGAACAGATGCTGCCGGCCATCGGCCAGGGCTCATTGGGTATAGAACTCCGCATTGCCGATGACGAGCTTCTTGCCGGTATGCAGTTTCTGCATGACCCGAAAACGGCAATTACCGTTGCAGCGGAACGCGCCTTTCTTCTCCGACTTGAAGGCGGCTGCCAGGTCCCTATCGGCGCCCATGCGGTGCTGAACGACGACACCGTTACCTTGACCGGTCTCATTGCCGCCGTCGACGGTACCCGAATACTGCGAGAACAGCAAAGCGCACCCATGAAGCAAGCGGTAAAACTCGGCAGATCCCTTGCCGAGACCCTGCTTGACCGGGGCGGCCGGGCCATACTTGACCAGGTATATCAGGAAACACGGCCATGAAGAAACAGCCAACAAAACTACCCGGCAAGGTCTATCTTGTCGGCGCCGGTCCCGGTGCGCCGGGATTGATTACCCTGCGGGGCAAACATCTGCTGGAACGAGCTGAAGTGGTGGTCTACGATTACCTGGCCAATCCCAAGCTGCTGCGCCATGCTCCGGAAACAGCGAAACTTGTTTATGCCGGTAAAAAAGGCGGCGGCCTGCATGCCTTTACCCAGGCGGAAATCAACAACCTGTTAATCGACTTTGCCGGCAAGGGCAAACGGGTGGTACGACTTAAAGGGGGAGATCCCTTCATCTTCGGCCGGGGCGCGGAAGAGATTGAAGAACTGGTCGCCGCCGGTATAGACTTTGAAGTTGTGCCCGGCGTGACTTCGGCCACCGCCGCCGCCACCTATGCAGGCATTCCGATAACCCATCGTGAATATACGGCTTCGGTCGCCTTTATTACCGGCCATGAGGCACCCGGCAAAAAAGAATCAAACATTGCCTGGGACAAACTGGCCACCGGCGCCGGCACAATTGTCATCTACATGGGCATCAAGAACCTGCCCGTCATCACTAAAAAACTGATCGACAACGGCCGGGCACCGGAAACACCGGTGGCCGTTGTCCGCTGGGCCTCAACTCCGGAGCAATACTCGGTTGCAGGCACTCTGGAAACCATCACCGATATCGTCGCCGAGGCAGGCATCACGCCTCCGGCCCTGATCATTGTCGGTGATGTCGTCAAATTACGTGCAACCATCGACTGGTTTGAGAAACGACCGTTGTTTGGTAAAAAGATCGTGGTTACCCGTACCAGGGAACAGGCCAGTGAACTGGTTGCCCTGCTGGAGGAAAACGGCGCCGACTGCCTGGAATATCCGACCCTGCACATGGAACCGGCTGTTGATTACTCCATTCTTGACAGCAGCCTTGCCCGAATCGGTGACTATCAATGGCTGCTGTTTACCAGTATCAATGCCGTTACCTGGTTTTTTCGCCATCTCTGGGAAAGCGACATGGATGTCAGAAGACTTGGCGGTCCGAAAATCGGGGTAGTCGGCAGGGCCACAGCGAGGAAGTTGCGTGACTATGGCTTAAAGGCGGACCTGCTGCCGATAAAATTCACCGGTGAGGGACTGGCCGAAGCGCTCATCAATACGGGGGTTAACGGGGCAAAAATTCTGCTGCCACGGGCAGAAAAGGCGCGGGAGATCCTGCCGGAGATGCTCAACGCTGCCGGGGCCGAGGTGACAGTTGCCCCTGTCTATCGCAATGTTCCGCCACAAGGGAGGAAAGATGAACTCAGGGAAAGGCTGGAAGATCGGACCATTGACCTGATCACTTTTACCAGCTCGTCGACGGTGGACAACTTCCTCACCATGGTTGACGCCGAATCCGACCAAGAACTGCACCGGCTGATGGACCCGGTACAAATCGCAGTCATCGGGCCGATTACCGCCGACACCGTCAAAAAACACGGCCTCAAGGTCGATATCCAGCCGTCGGAATATACCATTGCCGACATGGTCAATGCAATCGTCACCAATTACAGTATCGACTGACCCCGGCCCGCTGCCGCTTTCCTGCTATCGCCTTGAGCTCCAGCAGGGGAAAACAGGGGAAACGGAAAACGAATCCGGGGATCGGAAAAAAATCTCCCCCAAAAAAGCCATCCTCTGCAGTACCTGCACGGCAGCCATAACCAGCCCGGGAGATGGTTGCAGCAAAAACGGTCGCCATGAACATGTATTTTTCAACCCGGCGGGCATAGCCTTTGAAATTTGCTGCTACAAGCGGGCACCGGGCTGCCTCATCCGGGGAGAACCGACGGATGTATTCTCCTGGTTTAACGGTTACAACTGGCAGTATGCCCTGTGCGCCACCTGCCTGACCCATTTGGGCTGGCGGTTTTCCTCACAGACCGATTCATTTTTCGGCCTGATCGCAGACAGACTGCTTGAGTGACCAGCCGGGGACGACCGCTTCAATCCCGCTTAAAAAAGGGCCTTTGTCTCTGCTTCTTTACTGGTAGCAAGTTCCACAATCCCCACCTTTTCAAGGAGCAGGCTTTTTTTACAGATCTGCAGGAGATGCAATGCATACCCTTCAATGATCGGCTGTTCCGAGGGCAGAAATTTTCGGCCGCAGATATTGTAAACCAGACATTTAAGGACGCCTTCATGACTGATCACTAAGATTTTGTCTCCCGGCCAGTTGCGGGCCGCATCCTTAAACGCCTCCTGACTTCGGGCCAGGACCTCAAGCCG
>JALSNT010000564.1 GCA_026986885.1 Desulfobulbaceae bacterium | reverse complement strand
TCGGGAATCAAACGATTTTTTTTTTCCTGCCGATGCAGAGTCGGTTAGCGAGGTTTTTGTTATCTTTCAATGATTACTAAGAATGCATAATTATGTTCAACAGTTCAGTTACACCCCGGGGATTTCGTGTCGGCGTTCATAAACCATCCTATACGGTGGCAAATTTCAGAAAAGAAACAAAAAAAGATATCCTTGGCCGGATAGAAGGCCGGGGTTCTTTTGATAACGCGCGTAATTTTCCAGGTGGTCGCGTTGTGGAAGAGGGCGCCCGCTGGATTTATGAAATCGTCAACCCCCTGGTTTTTCGTGGCGCCACCTATATTGATGACGCCTGGGCAGCGGCCCGGGCCGAAGATCCGGGCATGATCAGGATTGGGCCGCGGAAGAAGTGCAGCCTCAGCGCCCTGTTGGCCCGGCATGTGGAAGCGGACAGCCTGCGGCGGATTGTTGAAAATCTTCCCCAACCTGTTCTCTATGATCTGGCGGCCAATTCGACCGATGGCGAGGAGCTTGTTCTGCTTGCCGAAAGCTGTTGTCGTTTTGTCCATGCTGATGACGGGTTGCCGACGGGCCTTTGCTTTGTGCAAAAAGAAGGTGGAGTGCGTGCTGATATTGATGACTTTGAACTCTTTGAGACCATTGCCAACAATCCCTTTCTGCCCGATGTTTACAAGGAGGTCATGGTCCTGCGTCCCGGCGTGCAGGGCGGGAGTGAAATCGTCGGTGATTTCCGGCAGGACACGACCCATGTCTATGAATATCTGCGCCGCAATTCCTATATCCCCTGGGGCCATTTTGCCGCCAACATGGCCGAAGATGCTATCCGCTACCGCACCTCTGATTTGTCCCTGACCGACATGCAGGGCTTGAGGCATCTCTATTATCAGCGCATTTTTTCCACTCTGGCGGACCAGCTTGCCATTGCCGTAGATGTTGAAAGGCGGATGATGACGGTGGACGAGCTGGAACAGTTGCGTCATGCCGTTGCTGCCGCCCTGGCAAAAGGGGGAGAACGGGGAACGGGACTTTCGGCAACCCTGTGGGGCTGGAATTTCGGCTATGATTTTTCCGGGTCCGGTTGCCGGCTGCATGCCTCGCACCAGATGATTCATCAGCAGTATGCCATGGTGCCGGACAAGGTGACCATCCTTGACGGTGGCGAGATGCCGGCCTTTGGCTGCGGCGATCAGGTGGCTGATACCGTTGCACATTACCGGCAGGAGTATGATCGTGATTTTTTTACCGACTACCTGGCCGCCATACGGGAAAACCGGCGGATGGACGGGCGAGATCTTGAGAAAAGTCTGATTGTGTATGAAGATGAGGCGGTTATGATTTTTGTGCCCAAGGCCCAGGTCTCACAGTGGGAGCTGCAGATCATGGTTATTGCCGATGAAAACGGTATGCCGGTGGGCAATATTCTTGAGGCGGACAGCGGGGTACGGGCGGCGCTGGATGCGGCTATCCTCAGGGTACAGCATATCTATGCGGCCATGGGGGCCAGGATGGTTACCTCCATTGAATATCCCAAACGCATAGGAGTAAAAAACGGGCAGCGGCTTCTCCATGCCTTTCTGCCCAAGCTCCCCTGGTCCATGGGCGCTTTTTCCGAGGCACAGCAGCGCTATATCTGCGGTCATTTTCCCGAGGATTTTGCCCGGGCCTGCCGGGATCAGATGCCAGAAAACAGATGACAGAGGCCAGAGGCTGCAATCCCTTTTTATCGTAACGTGGAAGCCAATGTCGTTA
>JALSNT010000563.1 GCA_026986885.1 Desulfobulbaceae bacterium | reverse complement strand
GTAAGGAGTCGGACCGGGTACGCATCATGTCCGGAACATTTCGCCCAGAGAATTGTGTCTGTGAGTTGACCACCGGTACTCCCATTTCCCTTGTAATTATGAATGAAGATGCCCGTTCCAGATCATACGGGCCGTTACGGGATGTCTTTCGACCGGGACATGGCGATATGACTTACCAGGCCAAGTATGGTATCCGAGACCATCGCGGCGGCGGTCGTGCCTCTGCCAGAGAAACGGCGGCGCGGGTCGCTGCCGGGGCGGTTGCCGCTCGGTTGCTGTCGATTTTTTCCATGGAGGTTCAGGCATATACCGTTGCTCTTGGCGGGGTGACTGCCGAACGGCGAGATCTGGACATGATTACGGAAAATCGATTGTTCTGTCCGGATAATGAGGCTGCGGCGGCCATGGAGACCCGTATCGCCGAGGTACGAAAACAGGGAGACAGCCTGGGCGGTATAGTTGAAATTCGCGCCACCTGTCTGCCGGGGCTGGGGGAGCCGGTGTTTGCCAAGCTTGACGGTGAACTTGCCCGGGCCCTGATGTCGATTGGGGCGGTTAAGGGGGTTGAGATCGGTGCCGGTTTTCAGGCGGCGGCCATGCGTGGTTCGGAGAATAACGATCCGATTTCACCGGAAGGATTTTTAAGCAATAATTCCGGTGGAATCCTGGCCGGTATCAGTAATGGTGAGCCTCTCATCCTCCGGGTGGCGGTCAAGCCCATACCGTCCATTCATAAGCAGCAGCAGACCGTTGATATCCATAACCGGAGCAGAAACATTAAAGTCGGGGGGCGCCATGATATCTCTGCCATTCCGAGGATTGTACCGGTCTGTGAGGCCATGGTGCGGTTGACCCTGGCCGATCATCTGCTCAGGCAGCTTCCCCTGGAACAGGTACGGGCAACCATAGCCCGTTTTTCGAGACAATGAGCAGTAAAAATAATGGAAAAGGGGTGACGGCAATCCGCAATCTGTGGATGGTGAGCAGGGAGTATGATCGACTGGCCGGTGCCGGCGGAGTCAAGGATGTCTGCCGCCAGCTGGCCGAGACCCTCGTGACTGAGGCTGACCTTGCGGTAACTGTCGTTTTGCCCCGTTACGGGTTCATGGACGCTGAAAAACTCGGATTTTCTCCGCTGTCGCTCATGGATAAGCGACAGGTTGCTATCTGTGGTTCCAGCATGCGTGAAGACTGCATGCTGGCAATGGATTATCCCGATAAAGAGCGGCGGGAACGGGTTTCATTTTGGCAGCAACGGCGGAACGGGGTTCGTATTATTCTGGTTGAGTCACCACGGTTTTCCGAAAAATCAGGGGTCTATACATATACGGCGGCCGAGGAGGCCCGGGCCGACTGGCAGAAAAAAGGAAGGGGGCATTACGATTATTTTGCCATGAATATTCTCCTGCAGAAGGCCGCCCTTGCTGTTATGATCTACCTTGATGAGCGGCCCGATGTCATCCACTGTCATGACGGTCATGCCGCCACCCTGGCGGCCCTGATGCGTGAGCTTCCCGGCCATCGCCATTATTTCAGGCATAGCGGTGTGTTGGTGACCATTCATAATGCAGGCATCGGCTACCACCAGGAGATTGAAGACCTTCCCTTTGCCCGGTCACTGACCGGTTTGCCTGGATCGGTTATCCGGCGCGGCAGGCTGGGAAAGCGGTTTGATCCGTTTGTCTGTGCAGCCGATTATGGTGTCATCAATACCGTCAGTGAAAATTATGCCCGTGAACTGCAGCAGACAAAAAAT
>JALSNT010000562.1 GCA_026986885.1 Desulfobulbaceae bacterium | reverse complement strand
CGACTCGATGTTTTTCTTCCGGATTAAGCGCCCGGTGTTTTTTCTCCGGTCCGGCGACAATACGATCAATGGCGGCTTCAAAATCAGACATGGCAACCGCATCGGCCTTACGGCGCAAGGCCTGGATCGCGGCCTCGTTACAGATGTTTTCCAGATCGGCCCCGACAAAACCCGGGGTACGCTGGGCCACGACCTTCAGATCAACGTCATCGCCCATTGTCAGTCTCCTGGCATGCAGTTTTAAAATAGCCTCACGATCCCTCAGATCGGGCTTGTCAACGAGAATCTGCCGATCAAAACGACCGGCCCGCATCAGCGCCTTATCAAGAATTTCCGGGCGGTTGGTAGCTGCCATAACTACAACGCCGGTGGATGGATCAAAGCCGTCCATTTCGGTCAGGATCTGATTGAGGGTCTGTTCCCGTTCATCATGACCGCCCATGGCCGGTCCTATACCGCGTGCCCGGCCGATGGCATCCAGCTCGTCGATAAAGATGATACACGGCGCCTTCTTGCGGGCCTGTTCAAAAAGCTCACGCACCCGGGCTGCACCAACACCGACAAACATCTCGATAAATTCGGAACCGCTGATTGAAAAAAACGGCACCTCGGCCTCGCCGGCTACGGCCCTGGCCAACAGCGTCTTACCGGTACCCGGAGGGCCGACCATCAAAACGCCCTTGGGCATGCGGCCGCCAAGCTTCTGGATCTGGGTCGGGTCTTTTAAAAAATCAACGCTTTCCTTTAACTCCTGCTTGGCTTCTTCAAGACCGGCAACATCCTCAAAGGTAACCTTGGGAAGATCGGCGGGATGGATATGAATCTTGCCGCCGATGTTAAGGACATCTCTACCCATGGAGCCCATGCGTTTTGCCATCCAGCCCCAGAACAGAAACAGCAGACCAAAGGGCAGCACCCAGTTAAACAAAAATTTTCCCAGCCAGTTCGAATTCTGGCGAACCGTATACTTGACCCCGTTCTTTTCGAGATCCATGGCCAGGTCATTGTTCCACATCAAGGGTACGGTAATAAACCGGCGCGGCTGGTTGGTTTTTTCATCCTTCAGGGTCAAGGTACCGGTAATAACCCTATCAGTGACCACCGCCTCGGCCACCTCATGCTTTTTGACATAAGTGAGAAACTGGCTGTAGGGGATCTCTTCCTGCCGTGCCTGCTGGTAACCCTGATAAAACTGGAGTGAAATCAGGATAAAGAGGACATACATCCAAAAGGTAAAATTAGGACTTTGCCAGAATTTTTGATTGGTAGTTCTGTTGATCTCGATATCCGGCTTTTTGCCGCTGCCAAATGTAAAATTTGCCTTTTTCATGAATTGTCCCTCGCGTGTCCGCTGATCTTTTTCACAGAAAAATCGCCCCTGTTTCGCTTAAGAACAATAATCAAAATGAGAGGAATCGCAAGGCCGGAAAATAAGGAATAATATATGCTCAATTTAGGTAAATGCTTTTCAGTGACTATAACACCCGGCAGGGGCCGTACAGCTGGAGCATAGGCAGCGCAGCCACAGGACATTCAGCAGGAAAAACGATTTGCACAGGTCTGTCGGCGAGGGTATGATAAGTTGGCAGATAAGCTGCATCTCCTCTTCCAGCAGACCCGGAAAATATGGCATATCAACTCATTGAAGTTCTCTTACCTGAAGGCAGGACGGAAGATATCCCGGAACTCCTGCATGATACGACGATCATCGCCTCCTGGCATGACCAACTGGCAGACAGCCGCGCCCGGGTTCATCTGCTGGTG
>JALSNT010000561.1 GCA_026986885.1 Desulfobulbaceae bacterium | reverse complement strand
TCCCGGGAACACGCGGTCTGGGCACTGGAGGTTAATGACATCAACGTCGTCATTGCCGGCAGTTTTGCGCGGATTTTCAGACAGAACATGTTTAACTGCGGCATACTTGCCGTGGAACTGGCTGCCGAAGACCTGGACCGACTGTTTGCCCTGTCGCCGGAGGTGCGGATTGATGTTGCTCCTGAGCAGGAGAAGCTGGTTGCAATTGATAACCAGGGCACCCGGATAGAGTGCCGATTTTCTCTTAACCCCTTTGATCGTGAACTGGTCGGTGCCGGCGGCTGGCTGGCCTATGCTGATCAGAATTATTGAAACTTTTTTTATTCAGGCCTTTTTTATTTCGACAGGAATCATCGGCCGGAAACAGTCTGTATCCTGTTTCCGGCCGCAGAATATACCTGAACCGTCACTTTGAATTAGAGGCCGACTTCCGCCAGTTTTTTAACAACCTTCTTTTGTTCTCCGGACAGTTTTTCAGGTATACGCACTCCGATTTTTATTAAAATATCTCCACGCCTGCCATGCGGTCCTGCCGGTAATCCATACCCCTTTATCCGTAATTTTGCTTCCTGCTGCACCCCGGCCGGTACCTTGACCTTGAAGGTCTTACCCTCTAATGTCGTGACATCAATCTTGGTCCCCAGGCATGCCTGACTGAAGGGAATGCGCTTTTCCATAATCAGGTTATTTCCTGCACGGGTAAAAACTGGATGGGGGGCAATATTGATCTTTAAATAGAGGTCACCCGCCGGCCCGCCGGTGGACGAGGCAGCACCCTTGCCGCTCAGGCGAAGTCTTTTACCGGCTTCAATACCTTGGGGGATTTTTACCGCTATATTATTTGAGCTGCCGTTTTGCCTGAGACTGATCGTTTTTTCAGCACCCCGTAAAACATCTTCAAGGGTGACGGTGATTTCATAGGTCAGGTCACCTCCCTTAACCGGCTGCGGCCTGCAGGTTCTTCCTCCACATCCCCTGCCCACGCCGGCTCCGGAAAAAAGATCCTCAAAACCGCCGCCGGAACCTGTACGAAATCCACCGGAAGTACGAAATGATCCGCCGCCGAAACCAAACTGGTTTAAAATATCGTTAAGGTCAAATCCACGGAAAATGTCTTCCTGCGAATAGCGCTGATGAAAACCGGATTCACCAAATGTATCGTACTGCTGCCTTTTCTCCTTATCCGATAAAACCGCGTATGCTTCACTTATCTTTTTGAATTTTTCTTCTGCCGCTTTGTCGCCTGCATTTTTGTCGGGATGGTATTTAATGGCCAGTTTACGATAAGCCTTTTTGATTTCACTCTGATCGGCGTTTTTTGAAACACCTAATGTTGCATAGTAATCCATGGTTTGAAAGTATGGTGCGATTTATTGAAGAGCAAAAAATATCCGGCGAAAAAACTGTTTCAACCGGCAAAGTACAAAGTATAGAGAACCATTGTCTACTATAAGAGCGATCGAACGTTTGTCCATACGTCTAAAGGGAAAAATCTCATCGGGAACAAGAACCGACAGGGAAAAAACCTGCGGGGAAAAACAGATTGACCCGGAATTATGCAGGGTTACAGTGAAGTTTGATATTTACCAACCGGGAGGGATCAAACCGGGGTGAAAAGATGTTGGCTCAAGAAATATTGAAAAACATGAGGGTCTACGAAAATCAAATTTCGAACCGCAGAAATTACCCTCATTCCACCACGTCCATGGCGTGGTGGAATGAGAAAAAATTTTCTTGTTTTTATAACAGAAAGTCAGGCGCAAGAT
>JALSNT010000560.1 GCA_026986885.1 Desulfobulbaceae bacterium | reverse complement strand
GGCGGGAACTTCCCGTATCTGAATTACGCGGCTGACAAAAGACATTGCCGGTTGCAGTTCATCCCCGTTGCCGGGGAGTGTACTGTTCCAGGTTGAAGACGGGCCGTATCCATAGAGGGCGATACCGGGCCGCACCATATCAAGTTGGGCACCGGCAACGGTAAATATTCCGCCGGAATTGGCAATATGTCGCTTTATTTGCGGATGTTGCATTGCAACAGCAGGCATAACCCGGAGAAAATCGGCAAGCACTTGCCTGGAGTTGCCGCCGACAGAATCATCGGCCATGGGAAAATGGGCCATAATACCGGCTAACTGTAAACCACTTGTCCGCTGAATTCGATCAATGACATCAGCAGCAGCCGACGGCAGGCAGCCCTGGCGCCCCATACCCGCATCCACTTTCAGATGGACGGCAAGTGTCTGATTCCGACGTTGCGCCGCCTGGGCCAGTAGATCGACCAGACCGGCATCAACCAGGACCGGGGTCAAGTCATAATCAATAATTGCGTCAAAAAACTCAGGCAAAAGACCGGCAAGGATATAGATCGGCTGAACAAAACCTGCCTGCCGCAAGCGCACACCTTCAACAACCTCGGCAACGCCAAAGGCGGCAGCACCGCAGTTACTGAAGACGGCTGCACACTCCTCCATGCCGTGACCGTAGGCATCGGCCTTGACCATGGCCATTATATCCACGCCACCGCTCTTTTCTCTGCACAGGGAAAAATTATGCGCCAGCGCCGATCGGCTGATCACCACTTTATTGCAGGATTCAATCACGATGCGTCCATTGCCACCAACCGAGCCAGCCGCGACGGCTGGAAAATAACAACGCCCAGCCAATGGCCATATACAGGGTTCCGACAATATTTCCCGGGTGGGTCAACCTGCGCATGGTAATGCCAAAGGTCATCATCAGCAGCACCAGCAACCATGTTTTCCATGAATAAACGGCGCCAAGACAGGTGTGATCATCAAAAGCCCGAATTCTGTCCATGCAGCGACCGGCGGTTTTATCTAAAATAAAAAGAGATTTCACCGTACCGAGGGCGAGGGCAAGCACCACCAGAAGACGGGCGGCTCCGGACCCGATCCATCCCCAGCCCCTGACCATAAGCACAAACCCGATAACCGTCCAGAGCAAGGGGGAAATAAAGAGATGAACTGATCTGCCGACCCCTGGTTTTAAGCCGTGTATTTTCATGATCTCTTCGTCATTGAACTTGCAGCCGCCGGATGCAGACCAAATGCCGGTAAACACAAGAACTGTAAACAAGAGAAGCCCACCCCCGTATGGGGATGGGCTTCTACCATACCGGCTGAAAAATATAATTACACTTCGGTGACGGTGATAGCGCCCTCGGGACAGACTTCGACACAGGTTTCACAGCCCAGGCATTCATCGGGCTCAACCGGCTCGGCCTTACCGTCAACCATCTCGTAAACCTGAGCGGGACAGGCATTAACACATTCCTCATCACCGGCGCATTTATCTTTATCAACAATAATTTCCCACATGTTTTCATCCTCCAGTCAAATAGGTATAAAAGGTGTAAAAAAGAACGCTAATCACGAATAACCTTAATCACTCCACGGCAAGAAAAAATCCGTACATAACTCATCTTGAGCGTGGATAAAGTTTCCTCTACTGAAACCTCGTTTTTTTGTCAAGTCAAAAGATCGGATTCCGGTCATGCCAGTAGTTGTTAAGCAGGCAAAATCAACGATTGTTGACAGAGCCGACGAAAAGGCTTATGAACAATT
>JALSNT010000559.1 GCA_026986885.1 Desulfobulbaceae bacterium | reverse complement strand
TCTTTCAGCTCATGGTACTTGGTGAGCAACTTGTCGACAAACTGTTCCAACCTGGTTAATTCAGCATTACTTTCCATGAATTCCTCCCGACGAACGGTTATCCGGCTAACAGGATAACCAATTGAAATCTATACAAACAAATATAACTACTTACTATACAGAGCATGCCGGGCATTCGCAAGCCTTTTAGCTTACCGCAGCCGTTCTTCACAAATAAAAAACTGCCGGGTCTCTACAGGCGGGAATACCGCCACTCCACCGGATGGCCGTTGCGATAGGGTAGATAACCATGGAACATCCGTGGATCATCATCAAATACCAGCGGCAGAAAATATCGATCACCTTCCCACATGGGCAGGGTATCAAGGCAAGCAAGCGGATACCAGGCCAACCGGCCCTCTTCATTTTCGGCAAAAGGTGTCCCGGAAAAACGGGTAATCAAAAAAACAAATCCCAGCCAGTCCTCCCCATGTCGACCAAATCCCTGCCAGTTGACCGTGCCGCGCAGGATCATATCAAGACAGACCAGACCGGATTCCTCGAAAATTTCACGACGCATGCAGCCGGCAACGTCCTCTCCGGCCTCCATCTTACCACCCAGCCCGTTATACTTGCCCAGGTGATGGTCGCCGGACCTGCCGGTTCTATGTATCAATAAAACCTGCCTGCCGTCGGGAGAAAGAATATACCCCAGAGTACCCACTATCGGTGTATACATATTTTGTTAACCCTGCAGAATACTCTCGACAAATGGAAAACTTTCTTCACCTTGCCCTTGACAATGTGCTACTATATAACGAGTCGCGGGCAACATAAACAACCGGCAACAAATTCCAACGATATCATCATTGCCCACGGGATACCCCTTAAGCAAACCGGCAGGCCGGGATTGAGATGATCGGCCGCAGCCGCAACAGGCAATGAAAATCAGCAGAAAATCAATGGCTCCGACGATTTTCGGACAAAAAAATGGTGCAGAAACCGATACAAAGTATAGCTTTTTTTTCCGGGGTCTTCATCCTCTTTCTTTCTTTCGCTCTCCTTTTTTCACCGACATCAGGATATGCCGCCCGGTCCTCCCGCTTTCCAATCTACAAAGCCATTGTCCCCAATGTGCTTTTCTGGGAGAAGGTTTATGGACGCTATACCAGCAGACAGGGAATTCTCCACGACAAAAACGACCTGTCCATCGTTTACGGAATTGTCGACCTGGTTGACTGGAACACGCCGGCTGCCGCCCGGATCAATAAAAATCTTATCCGGTTCGCCCGCCGCCGATATAAAACTATACTGAGCAGACTGGCCGCCGGGAAAAAACCCGGTTCCAGAGAAGAAAAACGTATCGCCAAACTGTTTGCCCATAAAAAACATGCCGGATATAAAAAGGCCCGGGATAATATCAGATTACAAATCGGCCAGCGGGACAGTTTTCGTCAGGGAGTCATCCGCTCCGGTGCCTATTTGCCGACCATTAAGGCCATTTTTAAAAAATACAACATGCCGCTGGAGCTGGCATATCTTCCGCATGTCGAATCTTCCTTTAACCCCAAAGCACATTCCAAGGCCGGCGCAGTCGGCCTCTGGCAGTTTACCCGCATCACAGGCAAAGATTTCATGACCATTAACAATGTCATTGATGAACGTTACGACCCGGTTATTTCCAGCCGGGCGGCGGCACGACTGCTGAAAATAAATTATGCGCAGTTAGGTAGCTGGCCCCTGGCACTGACCGCCTATAACTATGGCCGTCCCGGCATGGTACGGGCGTTGAAT
>JALSNT010000558.1 GCA_026986885.1 Desulfobulbaceae bacterium | reverse complement strand
CCCGCTTGCCTGCAGGGCACCCTGCATCTTGATATGATCCTCCGGCGATATATCCTGGGCAGTACGAAAAATCTCCTGCCATTTTTTCGGAATCTCATCATGGCCGATCACTGTTCCGGATTCGGCAACTTTTTTCATCACCTCTTCCGAATAAAATCCATGCCTGCGGGCAATGGTTTCAAACTGCTTGTTCACCATGAGAAACAGATCATTATCCATGACGTTTTTTTCGGTGACAATGGAAAAATACGGTTCACAGCCGGAGGCGCAGTCGGCAATCATGGAGACGGTACCTGTCGGCTGAATAGAGGTCAGGGCGGCATTCCTGCGCGCAGGATAATCATTATACTTTTCATCATAGGCGGGAAAGGCACCCTTCTCCTCGGCAAGCTCTACAGAGGCGGTTTCTGCTTCCCGGCGGATAAACTGCATGACATCGGCGGCAGCCACACGCCCTTTCCTGGAACCATAGGGGAGTTCGAGTTGAATAAGCATGTCATGCAATCCCATGATACCGAGGCCGACCTTTCTTGTTTTCTGTGTCATTTCCGCAATTTCCGGAATGGGAAACCGGTTACAGTCGATAACGTTGTCAAGAAAACGCACGGCAAGATGAACGGTCTTTGCCAGCCGATCCCAGGTGATCACACCGTCGTTGACATATTTTTCAAGGTTGATTGATCCGAGATTGCAGGATTCATAGGGCAGCAGCCATTGCTCACCACAGGGATTGGTTGCCTCGAACTCACCAAGCTGGGGCGTGGAATTTGCCCGATTGGCCGCATCAATAAACAACACTCCCGGCTCGCCGTTATGCCAGGCAAGATCAACGATATCCGCAAACACCTTGCCGGCATGTAACCTTTCAATCACTTTGTTGTTTGAAGGGTCAATCAGCTCATATTCCTCGTCATTGCGAACGGCCTGCATGAACTGATCGGTAATGGCAACACTGAAGTTAAAATTTGTAAAACGGCTCTGGTCTTCCTTGGCATGGATAAAATCTATAATATCAGGATGATCGACCCGCAAAATACCCATATTGGCACCCCGCCTCTTGCCGCCCTGCTTTATGGTTTCCGTGGCGGCATCAAAAACAGCGGCAAAGGAAAGAGGACCGGAGGCCACACCCTGGGTTGACTGGACAGCGGAATTTTTCGGGCGCAGCCGGGAGAAAGAATAACCGGTACCGCCGCCGGTTTTATGGACAAGGGCACCGTTGCGAATAGAGGTAAAAATACCATCCATCGAATCTTCCACCGGCAGGACAAAACAGGCGGACAACTGGCCCAGATCAGTACCGGCATTCATAAGACAGGGCGAGTTAGGCAGAAACTCGAGCTGGTAAATCATATTAAAAAAACTGTCACGCAGTGTTGTATACCTTTCATCCTCGCGATCAACCAGAGCTACGGCGTCTGCTACCCGGCGACATAAGGATTCCCAGTTTTCCACGGGAATTCCATTTTTATCTTTCAGGTAATAACGCCTGGTCAATACTGCTTCGGCAGTATCGGTCAGTTTTTTCTTCACCATGTCCCTGGTCATGCCTTCCTCCCTTTTTTGCGAAAATGATACTGCAAATCATTGGCCGGCGTCAGTAATCGGCGACAGCCCGTAAAACTCTCCTTGCTCCTTATAACACAACATATAGAGTGATACAAATATTTTCTGCACAACATGTTGTATAATGCAAAAATACAGAAGATCAAGAAGTTCGGGGCAACAAAGGGGCGATAAGGGTTTTCGGTAACATAAATTTACCATAATTTTATCTA
>JALSNT010000557.1 GCA_026986885.1 Desulfobulbaceae bacterium | reverse complement strand
CCCTGTTCGTCTTTCCGCACCAGCAACAGGTCCTGGGGCATTTGTGGCGGACCAACCGGAATAACAAGCCTGCCGCCGGGTTTTAACTGCTCCGTCAATGCCGGCGGTATCCGCTCGGCGGCCGCGGTGACAATAATACCGTCAAAAGGGGCGTGTTCCGGCCATCCTTTTGTTGCGTCACCCTGGCGGACTTCCACATTATGATAACCAAGTTTTTGTAAAATTTTCTCGGCATTTTTTGCCAGGGCCGGAACAATCTCAAGAGTATAGAGTTTTTTTACGAGCTGTGCGAGTACTGCCGCCTGATAGCCGGAACCGGCGCCCACTTCCAACACAATATCATCCCTGCCCGGACGGAGCAGATGTGTCATCAGGGCAACGATAAAGGGCTGGGAAATGGTTTGACCTTTGCCGATAGGCAGAGGCCTGTTCTCGTAGGCCCAGGGTTTCAGTTCATCCGGCACAAACGCCTCTCTGGGAACCTTGGCCATGGCCCGCATGACCTCGGGAGCACATGCGGATATTCCCGTATATGAACTGGTGGTTTGACAATCAAGTTCAATCTTGCGCAGCATCTCCCCGGCATGGTCCCTGATCATTTCTCTCCCTCCTGATTGCCCTGATTATCCGGTTTACTGAAACAAGAAAAGCTTTCTCACAGCATCAATTTCTTTTTTGATACAGGCCGATCAACAGGGCCTGCTCGATAATGTGGCCATCCATGGCCCGAAGCAGCGCCTCTTTGTCGGGCCGACCAAGATCAGGCAGCAGGGTATCGAGGGCATACAACTTGAACATGTAACGGTGCTCACCGATGGGCGGACAGGGACCGCCGTACCGGGTACGTTTAAAATCACTTATCCCCGACAGGGTACCCTCAGGCAGCGTTGTCACTCCCTCAGCAAGCCCTGATGTATCGGCAGGCAGATTATACAACAGCCAGTGAACCCAGGTCATTTTCGGAGCTGCAGGATCCGGGGCATCCGGGTCATCAACAATCAGGACCAGACTTTTAGTGCCCTCCGGTACGCCTGCAAACTGCAACGGCGGCGAAACATCCTCTCCTTCACAGGTATAGCGGGTTGGAATTGATTGTCCGTCGGCAAAAACAGGTGATGAAACAACAAGCGACATTGAAGTTCCTCCCCGGCCAAAGGCCGATGTTTGAAGAAAGAAAAAACAGCAGAAAAAAACGGCAGCTACAAAAGGTTTATCCATTAAAACTCCTTCCTGGTAAAGATTCGAGGGAGCATGCTTTTTTCCATGCTTTTTTGATATAATAGGATCGATTCTCCCAAGGTCAACATCAGTATGGTTGTTATTCGGGATGCAACGTAACGAAAACAGCGGTATAGTCGGAATAATACTGAATCCTGCATTGAGGGTTGCGCTTAGCTGGAATTAAAAAAGATACATTATTATAAACTGTTGCAGCTGCGCGCATACTACGGATGAAGGAAACGCTCAGTGCAGATTAATAATATAAAATGCCGACAGACGGCAGGGAGAGAACGATTATGCAAGAAAAAATATGCTACTGTTTCAACTACACGGCGGCTGATCTAAAAAAAGATGTGATGCAGCACGGCCGGTCGACCATTATGGAACGAATCATTGCCGAATCAAAACAAGGTAACTGCGACTGTAAAAAGAACAATCCCAAGGGACGCTGATGCCTGGTCGACGTTCGCCAGGTGGTGAACACGGCAATGGCTGAGGCGGGGAAGGCTGGTTTAAATACAGTGTAATCTACATTGAGCGGTTTTCATTTTTGACTCTGG
>JALSNT010000556.1 GCA_026986885.1 Desulfobulbaceae bacterium | reverse complement strand
AATTATGAATATCAACGAGATAAAAAAAATAGGCCCGTTGGAAATTGAGGGAGAGAGTTTTCGCATTATTGAAGCTGAACTTGGTCCCACCGATTTCAGTTCTGAAGAATTTGCGGTGGTGCGGCGCTGTATCCATGCCACCGGTGATTTTTCCTTTGCCGACAACATGCGATTCAGTCCCGGCGCAGTAGAGGCCGGTCTGACGGCCATCCGGGCAGGAAAAAATATCCTGGTGGATGTCAATATGGCGGCAAGCGGCATTTCAACAGGATTGCTGAAAAAATTCGGCGGCCGGGTTATTTGTCGTATTAATGAGGCCGATACCGTGAACCGGGCAAGGGAGGAAGGGAAGACTCGCTCCGAGGTGGCCATGGAGCAGGCAGTCGATGATAATATCGGTATTGTTGCTATCGGCAATGCGCCCACGGCCCTGCTCAAGACCATGGAAATGATGGAGCAGGGAACTTTTACTCCGGATCTGGTGATCGGCGTGCCGGTCGGTTTTGTCAATGCTGCGGAATCAAAAGATATTCTTTCAGGTAAACCGTATCCTTTTATCACGGCCCTTGGCAGAAAAGGCGGCACCCCGGTGGCCGTGGCAGCAGTTAATGCCCTGCTGCGTCTTGCATGATGAAAAAACAGGACGCGCCTGAAAAGAAAAAAAAACTGAGGTCCGGTTTTACCACCGGCGCATGTGCGGCGGCGGCTGCCAAGGCTGCAGCCGTGGCGCTGCTCAGCGGTCGCCCTGTCGATCATGTTGAGATCCCGTTTCCCACCGGTGAGCGTCATGGTTTTTCCCTTCACTCCTGTGTCTGTCAGGACGGGCAGGTGACGGCATCAATTATCAAGGATGCGGGTGATGATCCGGATGTGACCAATGGAGCCGAGATTATCGCTGTTGTTGAACAACAGGAACCGGGACTTGTGGAGGAAGACCTCATTATTTCGGGCGGACCCGGCGTCGGCAAGGTCACCAAGCCCGGTCTGCCGGTACCCGTGGGTGAACCGGCAATCAATCCAGTGCCGCAAAAGATGATCAGGGCAGCTGTTGCCGAGGCGGTCAAGGAAGTCGGAGACGATGATATTTGTCCTCTCCAGGTTACCATCTGTGTGACCGATGGCGAACTGCTGGCCGAAAAAACACTCAATTCCCGTCTTGGTATTTTAGGCGGCCTGTCCATCCTTGGCACCACGGGTATTGTGCGGCCGGTTTCGGCCAGGGCCTGGACCGATACCATTGACGCCTCCATGAAGGTTGCCCGGGCAGCAGGATTAACCGAGGTTATTTTGTCCACCGGCCGGACTTCGGAGGCGGCCGTGCAGCGATTGCTCGAACTGCCGGAAGAATCCATGGTCATGATGGGTGATTACCTGGCCTATGCACTCAAGGCCGCCGGACGACACGGTTTTAAAAAAATATATCTCGCCGGTATGTGGGCTAAGATACTTAAATGCGCCCTGGGTATTCCCCAGACCCATGTCCGACACGGAGCGCTGGAAGTGAGCCAGGCCGCAGATCTGCTGGCGGAATTAGGTCTTGATCGGCAGCAGGCGGATGAGCTTGCCACCGCCAATACGGCCAGGGAAATCTATCAACGCCTCAAGGCTGCCGGGCGGGAGGATTTGATCTGTTCAGTCTGTGAACAGGCAAAAAAGTATGCCATGAAGCGATCAAAACTGGTGGTGGAGTTGTTTCTTGTCACCTCGGAAGACGGGGTTGTGACCCATGTCTGAGATTTTTGTGCATGGCATCAGTGGTGAGGAGCTGAGTATCTCCTGTATACAAC
>JALSNT010000555.1 GCA_026986885.1 Desulfobulbaceae bacterium | reverse complement strand
GTTCAAGGGCGGCAAATTCCTGTTTACCCTTGTAGAGCTGACCGGAATGGAAAAATTTGAATTGCACTCTACCGGCTGATTCCTTTTCAACCTCTGCCATGAAGTCTTTCAGGGGCTGGACAAGGTATCCGTATGAGGTCGGCATGTAGGTGGAAAAGACAATTTCGACAGGTTTGTTTCCAGCCAGTGCCGACAGGCTTGTAAGACAGAATATCGTAGTGAGTAAAGTTGAAAACAGGAAAGTTTTGCGTAACATTGATTTCCTCCTTGGACTTAGAGTTGTAAAAAAAATGGCAGGTATGGGCTTGGAAAAATCATTGTTAATTTGGCCGGGTTTATCTTTCACAAGCGATCGGTACGCCGATTGATCGCCGGGAAGGGCGAAATCAATTGTCGGAAAATCGGCTTGAACTGTTGGCAGACTTTCTCGACAATGTTAGGAATTACTCTTCCCTGTTTCGGATTATTTATAGCGGAAAAAAGAAGAATTTACCATCTGTTTTGTGGATATATCTACAACGATACTGGTTTTCGCATGCGAAAGTATTTACAACCGGCATGTTTACAGCGGTCGGATCCACATGCAGGCAAATTATTTCAGGAGCTTTTGCAGCTCTTGTAATCGCTCTTCATCGTTGAGCATTTGTCTCAGTTTGTCAATCGTCTCCTGCATGGATTGTTTTTGCAGCCGTATGTGCAGGGTGAGGCTGTCGCTCTGTTTTCCCGGGCGGGTAATATTGAAATCCGCTTTTTTTGCCTTACTGCCGAAGGTGTCTTTGCGTAGAGCGGCAACGGATTGGGCAAAAGAATGGTTGTCATTGGCAGCTTTTTTCCCGTCACTGCACTTTCGCAGAGCATTGATAAAGGTGGTTGCCTTGTGTTTGCCATTTACGGCCTTTTCAAGGCTCTTGCGGACCAGTGGGTCGGCCACGGCGATACTGAGCCGCGGGTGAATGGATTGCAGCAATTTGACGATCTGCAGGAGTTGGGGCCTGGTTGGGGCCAGTGGCTTGACGATTTCAAGATACAGGGAGTCCCGGTCCGCCGTGTCTTTAATCGGTGCTAATACTTCTGCGGCAATGGAGAATTGTAACTTATCATTGATAATATCGGCGATCATCTCCGGAGAATCATGTCGTTCCCTGATTCTATAGAGTTTTCTATACTTGTGAATGGTTGATTGAGAAACTTTGGCACCTGGCTTTCCTATGCCCAGGCTTTCGCCGAATTGTTCGGCCAGGCGGGCATTGTTAAGGGAGAGTTCCCTGCTTGCTGATTCCAGAAAATTACCTATTTCTATTGGATTGAGATTTCTGCGTTTAGTATTCTCCGCCAGGGAAATATTGAAAAAATCTTCGGTGGAAAAGTCATCTTCGCTGAAGGTCTTTGCCTCCACCCATTTTCTGCCGAGCAGGCGGATGGCTTGAAGCCTGCGAAATCCACAGAGAATTTTATATCGGCCGTCCCTTTTCTGTAAAAGAACCAGGGGGTGAAGCAGACCGTTACGGTCAATGGACCGGGCCAGATCATTTATATAAGAAGTATTGATTATATCATTTTGCCGGTTATCTCCATACACCCGAAAGATATAGCGCATGTCGTGGATGGTGTCGGTATCAATGGCATCAACGGCAACCCGCCGCACAAGCGACATGGAATCGGCAAAAGGAGTGAGCGCCTGTGCCAGCCGGGCGGCGGTTGTTTGGGCTACGGCGTCATTCGATATTTTGTCGGCCTGTATTGTTAACAGGAGAGAGCGGACGGTTGGATCATAAAAGCCGCTAAGATAATTTTTCTGTCGAAACAGTTGGTTCAGGCTGAATGATTCACGGCCGCACAGGTTTGAGGCCGTTTCGGCAAGGGTCGTGGAGAAACCGTTGTCCTCCATGGCCATACGAATTTTTGCCAGCAGAGAAGGGGCGATGGTCGGTCTATGCGGCCGGTCGTCCCGGCCCCGTTCGCCCTGGCCATAGCCAAAGACGATGTCCGCATCCAGGGATTGTTCTGCCGAGCGTAGAATCAGCACCAGGGGCAGCAGATTGTTTTCACTTATTTCATCTTTAAACTGTTTGATACGGAGCAGGAAATCATCTGTGGTCTTTTTTCGTTTGCACAGGGCCCGCACATCATTCATATCAATGATTGATGGTTTATATTTACCGTTTATTACGCAATAACAGTGCAACTGCCCGGCAAGCATTCGGCCTGCCGCCATCAGCGGTGAAATTGTCACATCCGTATTTTCCCGGTGGGCATGGGGGATGACAACAAGAATATTATTGGTGCCCAGCAGGGTATCTATGACCAGGTTAGTTGTTTTCTGCATGCGGGAGGGGCTGGTGGTTGATGGAAAAAAGAGGGTGCGGGCTTTTTGAAGCAGCGGCGTCGATCATTTTTTCGGCAAGCAGTCCGCCGGGGGAATGGGCGGAATCCCTGCCCAGGATAACAGTGAGCACGTCTCCGGCCTCAAGCTGTTCCAGGGGCTGGGCTGGGGTTACGGTTAAATCATCATGCTCGCCAAGGGCATGGAGCAGGCCGCCGGCAACCAGCAGCTCGACCGTGGCGGCCAGTTGGGAAACCGGATCTCCCGGCAGTGCAGAAGCCAGTTGTTCAATATCTGTTGCCTGCCTGTGGTTAAAGTTTGTGTAGACGGTGTGCAGAATATCAAAGGCTATTTGCAGACGATGCCTGGGGGTAATTTTCCGATCTGTTCTCGGGTCGTAGCGGTTTCTGTTCTGTACGGCATAGGCCAGCGCCGCCCCCAACAGGAGAAAAATCCAGCCGAGATGGAGCCAGATCAGAAAAAGAGGCACTGTGGCAAAAGAGCCGTAAATAGCGTTGTACTGTGACACCCCGATCTGCAGGCCGATGTAGAGCTGCAGGATAATGAACCAGAAAAGGGAGGCAAAAAAGGCGCCGGTAAAAGCGGCAATGGTCTTGACCCTGGCATAGGGGAAAAACTGGTACATGAAGGTAAGGCTGGCGACGATAAAGAGAAAAGGAAGTCCTTTCAGCAGCATTCCTATCAGCCACTCCGATGGTACAATCGTTGTGATGTAACCCATCATTCTTTTGCTCTGGAGAATGGCGCCGCCTGCCAGGGCCGCGTTGAGTGAGATGGGCAGCAGAATGAGCAGGGCGAGGTAATCCATGATTTTTCGCCCCAGAGGTCGGCTTTTGGTACTGTGCCAGATGACGTTCATGGTTACTTCAATGTTATTGAGCATCAGCAGGACGACAAAGAGCAGGCCGATAATACCAAAGGCACCGAGAGCTGCAAAATTGGTCCGGTCGACATAGTCAAAAATCATATCCACCGCATTACGCAGGTGGGTTGCCATGGAATGTTCCGCTGCCGTTGATGTTTTTTCGGAAATTTGGCCGCCGTTTTTCCGCAGGACGTCGTCGCCGGGCAGGGGGAGTGTATTCCAGCCGGAATCCGGCACTATTTGTTCTATCAGCCGGTAGGCAGCTATTTTCAGATCGTTGTCACTGCCTAATCCTTTTAAGATGGCCGTGCTCATGGCTAACATGGGCACCAGGGACAGGATGATGGAAAAGGTGAGAGCCGAGGCCCGCAGGGAAAGCTGGGTCTTAAAAAAGACATGCACCAGGATCATGATTATTCTGGTGATCGACTTGAGCAGCGTCCGGACCTGTGAGCCGGGGGTGGTTTGAGAAAAGGCCCAGTGTTCAAGGCGAGTATAGAGTGTCAGGGGTGCCACGTGATTTGTCCGGAGTAGGGATCGAGCTGAACCATCATGTTAAATGGCTGCATTATTTTTGTGTGTAATCCATTTTTCGATAATTTGAAAAACAATTTCCCGCTTGATGGGCTTGGTAATATAATCGTTCATACCCGCATCAATGCAGATCTCCCGATCCCCTTTCATCGCATTTGCCGTCATGGCGACGATGGGAACGTCATTGAATCCACGATCCCGAATTGCCCTGGTCGCTTCAAGACCGTCCATTTCCGGCATCTGTACGTCCATGAGGATCAGGTCAAAATCATGGGGGGCAGCGGTGAAGGTGTTGACCGTTTCTCTGCCGTTTGCCGCACTTGTCACCGTATATCCGGCCTTGGTCAGGATCAGGGTGGCTAACTTCAGGTTAACGGGATTGTCCTCTGCCAGTAACAGGCGCACCGACTGCTTCATCTCCTCTCGCACCGAGTATTGGGTGATGAGTCTTTCCTCTTGTTGGCTGCCGGTGGCATTGTCTGCCGGTGCCAGTAATCTCTCCATTGTTTTAAAGAGAATATCACGCCTTGCCGGTTTTGTCAGAAAGGCATCAAAGCCTGCCTCCTTGCAGCGACGGGCATTGCGTTCAGTGGAAGAGGTGTAGGCCAGCAGCGGTATGGAGGATGTTTCATCTATGCTTTTTAACAGTTTTGCCAGGACATAGCCGTCCGGATGCGGCATCTGGATGTCAAGGATTACCAGGTCAAACAGCATGTTTGTCCGCAGCGCCTCCCTGATAATATTTTCCACATGACGACTGTTGCTGGTGGCGGTAACCTTGAGGCCGGCCGATTCCAGTATGTGCTGCAAAATGCTGAGGTTGGTGTTATTGTCATCAGCAATGAGAACATGCCGGCCGTTTAAGGAAATTTTGTGGAAGTTTTTTACCCGTTGTTGTTTTGTTTTTTTCATACGGGCGGTAAAGTGAAATATGGAACCCTTGCCCGAGACGCTTTCCGCCCAGACGTGACCGCCCATGAGTTTTGCTATCCGGCGGCAGATGGACAGTCCCAGGCCGGTGCCGCCGTATTCACGGGTCGTGGAGCCGTCGGCCTGTTTAAAGGCCTCAAAGATGCTCTCCAGCTTTTCTTCAACAATGCCGATACCGGTATCACGCACGGTGGCGTGCAGAGTGATTTCGTCTTCATCTTCATCCTCAACCATGATTGCCAGTTCCAGTTCTCCTTCATGGGTGAACTTTGCGGCGTTGCCCATCAGGTTGACCAGGACCTGCCGGTAACGACCGGGGTCGCCGATAACGTTTGCCGGCAGGGAATTGTCGATTCGACAAAGTACCTCAATGGGCAGGCCGACAACGCGTGGCCTGATCAGGTCACAGACATCCTGGGCTGTAATTTCCGGATCGAATTTGATGCCTTCCAACTCCAGCTTGCCCGCTTCAATTTTTGAAAAATCAAGGATATCATTGATGAGGGAGAGTAGGGCATCGGCGCTTCTTTTAATGGTACGGGCAAATTCCACCTGTTCGTCGTCGAGGGCGGTATCAAGAAGCATGTCGGTAAAGCCGATGATACCATTCATCGGTGTGCGGATTTCATGGCTCATGGCGGCCAGAAATTCACTCTTTGCCACGTTGGCGGCCTCGGCCGCCTTTTTTGCCGCCCGCAACTCGGCGGTCTGTCGGGTGATTTCTTCCTGCAGGGTTTCGGAATAATGGCGTTGCTGTTCCTGGATTTTCAGATAATTCTGTTCGTTTTCCTCCATGATGTCCTGGAATTTTGCTTCCAGAACTGCTGCCCGCCGGTCGAACTGGTTTTTTTGAATCCGCAGTCTGTCACTGATGTTTTTTGTCGTCTGACGGGCAAGATAGAGGGCAACGGCAAGTTCCAGGATTTTCTTTTTGTCCTTGTCGATTGCCGTTGCAACACAACCGGCTGTCCCTGTTGTCAGCAGGTGGAGATCAAGCTGCGCAATATTCTGCAGGATGAATTCCCGCCCGGAGCTTTGAAATGTTCTGTTTTCCTGGTCGGATTTTTGTTTTTTAATGCAGGCCATGGCCTCGTCATTGGTCAGGGGAAAACCAGGCGAGGCCATGGTGTTGTTGTTTTGGTCGCAGAGAAAAAAAGTTAAATCGGTTGTTTGCTGTTCCAGATGGGTGAGCAATGGGCTCAGATTCCTGTCGGCGCCGACAAGGTCGGAAAAAAGTGCGGTTGTCGTCATGATCGGCCTCAATGTTCGTACAGCTCGCGAACCCGTTCTATCTCTTCGGGGATATCGTCTGCCAGTACCGTATACTCATCAATATTTTTCTGGATATGTTTCGCCAGGGAAGATGCAGGCACAACTGATAGCCCTTCCTTGACCCCGAAGTCCAGCCGGTTGAGAATGTATTCGCTGATCTGCAGGATGCCCAGGGGTGATTCCGGCCTGATATCCTCAACTGTGGTGTGATGATCCCGGATGGCTTCACAGAGTGCATCAGGTATCTGCCATTCCTTTGCCAGCAGATATCCTATTTCACAATGGTCGGTTGCCAGGTATTTCCGTTCCAGCGCAACAATGGCCGGTTCGTCATGGTCAAGGCGGCTGTATGCCTGCAGAAATTTTTTCTCTGCACCCTGCCATTCGACGATTAACCCGATATCATGTAAAATGCCGGCAAGATAGGCGTCATCCCCATTGATGGAGAAAATTCTCTCAGCAATCATTTTACTGCAGATACCGGTTGCCGCACAATGAATCCACAGCCGATCCCGCGAAAATCCTCCATCCCCGCCCCCGCTCGTAAACATACCTTTCAGAGCATCGGTTACGGCAATGTTATGCAGGTTCTTCATGCCGAGCAGGGCAATGGCACGGGAAACGGAATCCACCTTATGCACCAGGCCGTAATAGGAACTGTTGACCAGGGTAAGCAGACGGCCGACCAGGGCCGGGTCCAGGCTGATTATTTCCTCAAAATCACGGAGGGTGGAGTTGTCGTCATTGATCAGCTGGGCCAATCTGGCAACGATATGGGGCAGGGTGTTACCCCGTTTGTATCTTTTTATGAGTACGGCTGCTGTCGGCATGGTGTTCTCTTTTCTTTCTGGTAGCGGAAAAGGGCGTTTTATACTGACCTGAATTGAGCGTTTCACCCCATCTGCAACACTTCTTTCTTGCTGATGGCCTCGGCCTTCACCCTGTCAAGGAGTTCGGCAAGCACCGGTTTGATATGCTCGCGCAGATCCCCGGCCACGATGATAAAGAGCAGGTCGTCTCCCGGTTGAAAGCGGCCGGAATGTGTCTCGATGATTATTTCATAGATTCCAGGTTTTTGTTTATATTCCTGCCGTAACCGTTCAACAAGCGATTGGTCGACGGTCGTTTCCAGGGCCGAAACCTTGCGGTGATCACTGCGTGACCAGTTGCGCACCGTGCCGTTATGAATAAGGATCATGCCGACATTATCGGTAAAATCAGGCCGTTTTTTCATCTCTGCAATTGTTTTCGATATATCCATTGGTTCCTCCGTTGGTTCTTTAGGGTTTATGCTTTGATCTGTCCTGTAAAATAATAATAGTATTTCCATGTATAACCATTTTCCTGCCGGGAAGGATCAATTTTTGTCCAACCCGGAGAAATGCCTTGTGATTAAGGTGATTGATCCGGACAAGCCTGCGGCTGGATATACCGGTTTTTATGCTGATGGACCCGATGGTATCCCCTTTGCGAACAATATAAATCCGGTCACTGATCTGCCGGGAATGGTAAAATCGCCTGCCCATTTTTTTAGCTCGGTGCCTGATGGAGGGTGTTGCCGGTAAACGGAGGCGGTATCCTTTTGGGATGTATTTTTTCCCGATAAGGACGGGTTTTCTTAAAGCTGGATTAAGCCGCGATAAATCCGTGGAGGAGATTTTAAAATAACGGCGAATCCGGTTAAAGTCGACATATCCTTGCAGGCGGATGGTAAAGGTTGCCGCCGGCCGGTTTCGTATGACGGCAGGATCTTTTTCAAGTTTTCGGGCGGTGCGAAAGGCAGCCAGAAACTCCGAGTAAAAGTTGCGGGAGGCAAATTTAAAGAGACCGGTCCTATGATTCTTAAAAATATTTGTATAGGTTTTTTGCTTATTCAACGCCCGTACCATGCCGGGACGGCCATAGTTATAGGCGGTCAGTGCCAGGGGCCAGCTACCTAACTGCGCATAATTTATTTTCAGCAGTCGTGCCGCCGCCCGGCTGGAAATAACCGGGTCG
>JALSNT010000554.1 GCA_026986885.1 Desulfobulbaceae bacterium | reverse complement strand
AATATGCACCGACTGCCGGTATTCGAGCTGCAACCGTTGCAGAATAGACGGCAGCTGCGGTCCCAGGGTGACAACAGCACCGATTAGCCCTAACAGGGGTAAAATCATGCCGACCCCGGCCATTAGCCACCAGCGGCCGCTGCCTGCAGGTCGAACAGAGACAAGAGCGGTTTCCTGCAAATTACGATACAGAGCAACCATAAATAAAAAAAGAAACGGCGTGAACAACACATACAGGACCGGCCCTATCAAGGGTATCATATTAAGGACAAAGGAAATCAGTGAAATAAGCAACAACTTGCCGAAGGTATTCCACCAGCGCCCTTTGACTGCGTAATGGCTGGCTAACACCGCATCCATTCCCTGCAATCCCTCATCATACAGGGGATAAAGGGCAAACATCAGGCTGACCGACAGCAGGATGCCGGGAACGATAAAAAGAAAAAAACCGGCCATGACAATGGAACTGACAAGCAATAAAATCCAACCCATGTCCCAGAGGCGCCGTCGACCGATTCGGAGGGCATCCCACACCCCGAGCCTGTCATCAACGGATGCGGCGATGGTTGCGCTCTGGCTCCACAGGGCAGACAACATGGCAACCAAAAAGAAAAATCCAAAAATAAGGACAACCGGCCAGTTCAACTCCCCCTGCTGCATCCGGGCCATGCCGTTCCCCATTCTCCCCATAAACAGCGCCATAGCCAGACCAAACAGCATAAACAACACCAGCATAATCACACCGGCAGTCAACATAACGCCTATAATCGTCAAGCCACGACTTTTATATTCCTCCCATGTCTCGATAACGAGATCCTTAAATCCCTTGAGTTCAGCATTCGCGGCCGTAGTCTTATCCGTGCCTTCCATTGTTTCCCGTTTCTCTGAAGTAATGAAACCACATAGTTATCTGCCCTGTGAGGAGTTACGTTTCTCTTTCTTGCTGAATTTGTGCCGCAGGAAGCTATGAAATCCCCAACCGCCGACGAATGGTATTTTCGTCAATCCCAGAAATCCACAACTGTTTACGACGACTTTTCAAACCGGCACGCAGGGTAACCGATGATTTTGAAATTTTCAGCTTCTTGGATAAAAAGGCGATCACCGCCTTATTCGCCCTGCCGTCCACCGGTGGCGTGGTCAGGCGAAGCTTAAGAGCACCGTCATGAATCCCGGCCAGTTCATTTTTACCTGCCCGGGGCTGCACATACAGCGACAGCACAAACCCTCCATCTCTACCTTCCTGCAACCAGGACATATAAGCCGGGTTAGCGGATGGACAGAGCCAGTTGCTGCAAGGTCGGCACCAGAAAACTCTGCAGAAAAATAATGGCCAGGATCAAAAGCATCGGGCTGAGATCCAGGCCACCCATAATGGGAAGTACACGCCTGATACGGGCAAGTAACGGTTCCGTTGCCTGCACCAGAAAACGGACAATAGGATTATATGGATCAGCATTAACCCAGGATATAACTGCCCGGCCGATAATAACCCAGATGTAAGCGCTGAGAACGAAATTCAACAGTTTGGCAATGGCCAATAAAAAATTACTGAGCATAAACATAGTTCACTTTATTTTATTAATTAATTTCCTGACGGCGTCTTGTACAATCATACCCTGCACATCAGGCCACCCGCGCCCCCGGAACAATCTCTCCGGCTACTGTGGTCAACACCAGGCGCTCCCGGCCTTCATCATCAATATCCTTGGCCGCCAGCAGCATACCCTGTGAGGTTACTCCCATCAGTTTTGCCGGTTTCAGGTTGGCCACGATAATGACTTTTTTACC
>JALSNT010000553.1 GCA_026986885.1 Desulfobulbaceae bacterium | reverse complement strand
TTGAGTCGATCAGCCAGCTGCAGGATGTACTGATAACCATGCGCGGTCTGCAGCCATTGTCGCAGGGCTGCTGCGGCGGTTTCAGCGCCATTCATTTTTGGCCACCCTTGATGCAGCTTTCCGGAACAATACCTTTGAAAAAAAGTTTCCTGGAAAAGCGGCTGTCCAGCGGCAGGGTGAACGCATGGTCTATAATCAGGAAACTGTCCCTGTCCATTACATACTCCCGCATTTCAAGATGACATCCTTTTGCAATATACCACATATTCTGTTTGTTGCCCCGGGATGAGCAGGGACAGAGGAGGTGTCCCGTGGGACGGTCACGCAGGACCAGAATCGGATGGGTGGTCTTGTGTTGCCGAAGGGTGGCGGGAAATTGCCCGGCAGTTCGCTTGCGCAGGTCAGTGTCCGGCACTCCCATAAACAACATCCTCTCCTTCCACTGGCCAGGGGGCAGGGTTGCGATAGAGTTACCAAGAATGCTCAGATCCGGCTGTCGCAGAATCCGGTTTAATTCATTTGTGGGAGATGCCTTATTTTTGGACATAATGATGCAATAAACAATTTCACGTTATATTTCAAGACCCGGGAGCAATGCCGTCGATTCGGCGCTTTCATGCGTCGAAGTCTACGCTTATCATTATCTGCAGCAGACCGCTCGGAGTCTACGCTTACCTGTGAAATATACGGGTGCCTTACTTCTCATTTCTTGTAATAAAAAACAAGAAGATGAACATGGTAGGTCTGCTTGAGGGGAACGAAAGCGGACAAATAGCAGCCACTACTTTTGTCTGTTTTCGCGGAGCTCAACCAGACCTACATTTTATACGATTTATTGGGTTGAAAATGATACCAGCTTTGGTATTCCAGGACTGGACAATTCCAGCTGAGGCAATAAATTGGGACACTCTTGGGACAGTGAACAGGAAAAAATAGAGAAAAACGGCAAAAAGTGAAAAATCTTCCCGCAATGTAATTTATTGAATTTACAGGTTGAACATGGTACGCCAGGCAGGATTCGAACCTGCGACCTACGGCTTAGAAGGCCGTTGCTCTATCCAGCTGAGCTACTGGCGCACACGGATGGAATATGGGAATGACAATGTAGCTGGAATGGAAAAAGAAATCAACACTCTTGCAACTCTCCCTGCAGGCATTTTTTACATGCCTCTTCACTGAGTTCCCATACCGGGCCGGTGGAGGTATCGTGAATGGTGACCCCCATGCGCAGCAGTTCCTCCCGCGCCTTGTCGGCGGCCATCCAGTTTTTTTCCTTTCTGGCTTCTTCCCTTTGCTGAATAAGGGCATCAATTTCCGGCGCCAGCGGACATTGTTTAAGTTGAAGAATAGCCAGAACGGAATTTATCCGGCCCAGGATCTCCAGGATATCATTTTTCTGCTCCAGGTCAAGGTTGCCCGACTGGAGAATGGGGTTTGCGGTTTTTACAAAATCAAACAGGGCACCGATGGTCCGGGAGATATTGAGGTCGTCATCCATGGCCGCAATAAAGCGTTTTTCAAGGGTTGAAATATGGGTAGCGATCTCGGGATGCGGCAGCCCGGGCCGGAGACAGAGCAGCTTGCGGGTAAATTCATCCAGACGCTTTAAGGCAACGCGCACGGAATCAAGCCGCTTGAAGGTGAATTGCAGGGGTTTTCTGTAATGGACGCTCAGCAGCAGGAAACGTATTTCCCTGCCGCTGTATCCCCTGGCCAGCAGTTCCTGTAAGGTTACAATATTGCCGGTTTCCGCCGACATTTTTTTACCGTCTTTCAACAAAAGCCCGGAGTGGAGCCAGTAGTT
>JALSNT010000552.1 GCA_026986885.1 Desulfobulbaceae bacterium | reverse complement strand
CGCCACCATGCCGCCCAGGACGATGGTGCCGATGGAGCGCATGGTCATGGCGCCGGCGCCCGAGGCGACGGCCAGGGGGATAACACCGAAGACAAAGGAAAGGATGGTCATCATGATGGCCCGGAACCGCAGTTTTGATGCATTGAGGGCCGATTCGACAATGGGCACCCCGCTCTCCCGCTGTTCCTTGGCAACCTCGATGATGAGAATACCGTTTTTACACGAAAGACCGATGAGCAGCACCAGGCCGACCTGGGCAAAAAGATTGTTATCAAGGCCCATGATATTCTGCAGGGCCAGGGCGCCTAACATGACCACCGGCACCGAGATCAGGATCATGATCGGCAGGACCCAGCTCTCATACTGGGCACAGAGAACCAGGTAGACAACGATAATCGCAAAGCCGAAAACAAGCGCCTTGGTGTTACCGGCCAGCTTTTCCTGATACGACATGCCGGACCAGTCATAGCCGTAAGAACCGTCATTGGGCAGAATCTCTTTGGCAAGTTCTTCCATGGCGGTCATGGCCTGGCCGGAACTGTAGCCGGGCGCAGCCGATCCGTTAATGGTAATGGCCCGGTACAGGTTGTAATGGGGCAGATCCTGGGGCGCAGTCATAAAGTTGACGGAGAGCAGGGCGTTAAGCGGCACCATCTTGCCTTGTTTATTGCGGACAAAGAGCTTGCCGATATCCTGGGCCGTACTGCGAAACCGTTTGCCGGCCTGGACAAATACCCGGAACACCTTGCCGTATCTGCTGAAATCATTGACGTAAAAAGAACCAAGATAAATCTGCATGGTGGAAAACAGTTCGGCCATGTCCACGCCAAGGGCATTGACCTTTTTTCGGTCAATATCAATCTTCAGCATGGGGTAGTTGGGCGCATAGCTGGTATAGGCCATACCGATACGCGGGTCTTTATTGGCGGCGGCAATCAATTTGTCGGCATAACCGACAAAGGTATTGATATCGCCGGCAAGATAATCCTGCAGGCGAAAATCAAAACCACCGACGGTACCGAGTCCGGGAATCCCGGGCACGTTGAAGGCCGCAACCCTGGCATCGCTTAACTTTGCCGCCCTGGTATTGATGGTCTTGATGATGGCCTCAACGCTCATTTTCGGGTCTTTGCGTTTGCTCCAGTGGGTAAAGGAGACAAAACCGGCTCCGGCGCCGGAATCGAGAGTACCGCTGAGCAGATTGTAGCCATCAATCATGATCAGGTTTTCAACGCCGGGTACATCCAGAATGATGCTTTCCAGTTCCTTGCGCAGTTCGGCGGTTCGTTCAATGGCGGTACCCGGCTGCAGGTTGTACATGATCATACATCCGCCCTTGTCTTCTTCCGGAACAAAGCCGGAGGGTGTTACGGTAAATATCCAATAGGTTGCCAGCAGCAGGCCGACAAAAACAAGGAGGACAAGGTAACGGGCCTTGATCAACAGCCGGATAACGACCATATAACCACTGGTCAGTCGATCAAAAAACCGGTCGAACATGCGAAAGAGAACAAATTTCTCCTCGCCCGGCTGCAACCGTTTGATGACGATGGCAGACAGGGCGGGAGACAGGGTCAGGGCATTTATGGAGGAGATGATAACTGCAAAACAGATGGTGAGGGAAAACTGTTTGTAGATGGAGCCGACCAGGCCGGGCATGAGGGAGACTGGAACAAAAACGGCAACCAGCACCAGAGTGGTGGCAATTACCGGGCCGATGAGCTGGAGCATGGCTTTTTTCACCACCTGGGGGATGGTGAGGTCGGGGTGTTCATACATGAGCCGTTCCACGTTTTCCACCACCAGG
>JALSNT010000551.1 GCA_026986885.1 Desulfobulbaceae bacterium | reverse complement strand
TATACCCGAAAAATCCGTTGCTGTTTTTCGCTGAACTTGTTGCCTAAACCTGTGTCGATAATGATGTTTTTTGAGTCCGTCTGCACCAGTAGTGGCGCATTCAGCAGCTTAATATAGTTATCATCATCGGCCGGATACTTTTTCTGCCAGAGAAGCTTCGGCACCGCCCCGTACATGGTGCCGCCGTCCAGCTCAAAATCCCCGCCGCCAAGCCAGTTGACAGTGATTGACCCTAATGCAAGACTAATTGTCACCGTTTCACCTCCCTGTCCGCTGTCATAATATTTTTTCGCCTCCCAAACCGGTTCCAAGTTTGCTTTCCACAAAAAAAGGTGGCACAATACGGAAATGAACAAATGCAAGAAACATATATGTATCCTAAAATCCCGACTGACAAAAAACTCCCCTTGCCGGAGTTGGAATTTTCATGTTTTTTACGGCCGGCTAATCTGATCCAGCCATGCTGAATTATCTGTTTTTAAATATTATCTGCAATCGCCATGAAATGGAATAAAAAATATTTACTGGGTATTCCTGCCGTCGATGCCCAGCATAAGCAACTGTTCCGCTTAAGCGATGAACTGGATGCCGCCCTGCGGGAAGGAATACGGCCGGAAGATCTGAATGCCCTGCTCATCGGCCTGCAGCAGTACGCAACCAGACATTTTTCGCTGGAAGAAAAGCAGATGGCCGCTGTTGACTATCCGGGTCTGGCTGAGCAGCAGGAGACACACCTGCAATTTGCCGCCCGTTTTCAAGAGATATATCAACAATTCACCAGAGATGGCCTTACTGCTGAAATAACCAATTTGATAGAACAGGAACTGAGCAGCTGGATACGTGAGCATGTAACGGGAATTGACCAGGAATTCGGCACGTTCCATAAAAGATTGAAATAATCCTGCCTGAATTGAGCATTTCACCCGATTGTGCCGGCAGACAGACAACAGAAAAAAATGAACGAACCGGCAACAGAGACAGATAAAAAATATCCGGCAACACCCATTGAAATTTTCAGTGCTTTTCTGCGGCTTGGCCTGACCGCTTTCGGCGGCCCGGCAATGGTCGCCTATATCCGGGCCATGACGGTTAAGGACAAAGGCTGGGTAGAGGAGGATTCCTTTAAAAAAGGAATTGCTCTCTGCCAGACCATTCCGGGCGCTACCGCCATGCAGGCAGCCGCTTACGCGGGTCTGCGTGCCGGTGGGCCATGGGGTGCGGTTGCCGCCTATACAGCCTTTGGCCTGCCTGCTTTTATCCTGATGGTCACCCTGACCGCCATGTATACAAAAACCCATGACCTGCCCGGGGTGATCTCCCTGTTTACCGGTCTGCAGGTCATTGTTATTGCCCTGGTTGCGGCGGCGACCATAGGATTCGGCCGTCGCTACATCAAAAACAGTCCGGACATTCTGCTGCTGATTGCAACGGCGGCCCTTCTTGCCCTGGGCGGCAGTCCGATCATTGCCATTGTTGCCTCGGGAATACTGGGTCCGGCCCTCTACCGATCAAGTATACCCGAAGACAGTTCACTCTCCGCTCAGGTAAGGCAGACACCATGGCAGGCCCTGCGACCGGCACTTTACATAGCATTTGCCACCCTCATTTCCCTGGGTATACTCTTTGTTCTTCGCCGGGATCTTTTTTCACTTTCAACCCTCATGATGAAGATCGATTTTTTTGCCTTTGGTGGTGGGTATGCCTCGGTTCCGCTTCTTTTTCACGAAATTGTTGAAGTACATCACTGGATGAGCAAACAGGTACTGATGGACGGTATTGCCCTGGGTCAGGTCACCCCCGGCCCCATC
>JALSNT010000550.1 GCA_026986885.1 Desulfobulbaceae bacterium | reverse complement strand
TTTTCCGCCCTTTTCTTCTGCCGGGTAACCGTTTCTATCTTTTCAAGGACGACATTGCCCTCGGCGATGACACTGGCCGGGTTTTCGTAGCGGGTGATTTTGTCAGCGGTAATCTGCCATTCATCCGCCTGGATGGAACCGGTATGGCCGGTTACGGGCAAAAGAAGACCGCAGGCCGACAGGAGGAGAACAGCAAGGACAAACGGAGTGGATTGGATGTTATGGTGCACCTCGACCTGCTCCTGTGAAGAATTAATGTGTTGTACCGGGCATGTAGCTTGCGTACCTGTTGAAACTTCAGGGACCGGTTAATATACGCCTAATCTCTGGAAATGTACGCGTACCGGTAGGTTGTGTCAAGAAAAAAGGGGGAGAATAGACTTGCACGGACACTGAAATTAGTTTATCTATATGAGCAATTATTAAAATCGTTATCTTGTACACTTCCGTTTGCTGTATAAGTCCGGCGGCCACGAGGATTTCGGTTTCCGGTTCACGACGGCAATCCGCAGGCATCTCACCTCTTATGGATCACATCTTCGGCCCGGTCAATTCCAGGCGACTTGGTCGTTCACTGGGTATTGACCTTCTTCCTAAGAAAATATGCAATCTGAACTGCATCTACTGTGAGGTGGGTGCGACCACCAGGTTGACCTGTGAACGGCAGGAGTATGTCCCGACCGCGGAAATTAAAGCTGAGATTGACTCATATTTTGCCGCCGGCGACCGGCTGGCTGAAATCGATATCGTCACCGTCACTGCCAGCGGCGAGCCCACTCTGCATTCAGGTTTTGGTGAAATTCTTGCCCACCTGAAAGAAATAACCGGCAAGCCGATCGCGGTGCTGACAAACGGCACAACTCTGATGGATGCGCAGGTCCGGCAGGAACTTGCCCAGGCCGATGTGGTGATACCATCGCTTGATTCCGCCCGGGTTGAGAGCTTCAGGAAACTGGACCGACCCGCAACCTGTCTTGATCTTGGGGAAATAATTGACGGGCTGGTTCTCTTTTCCCATGAGTACACGGGAAAGCTCTGGCTGGAGATTTTACTGGCCCGGGGAATCAATGACTCGAATGAGGACGTGACGGCCCTGCAGGGTGTCATCAAGCGGATGCGTGTTGATCGAATCCAGCTCAACACCGTGGCCCGGCCGCCGCTTGAATCCTTTGCCCGGCCCGTCAGCGATCATCGTCTGCAGGAAATCGCGGCCCTTCTGCGTCAGCGGAACCCCGGAGTCCCGGTTGATTTGCTGGCCCAGGGGGCGCCGACAAAAGATAGACCGTCAACGGATGTCAAGGCTGAAGATCAGCCGGACCTTGTTGATGAGATTATACAAATGTTAAAACGGCGGCCATGTACGGCCGCTGATATAAATAAGATCTTCCACTGTGGAGGTCTTGAAAGAGTTGAGCAGTACCTTGCACCACTTGTCCGATCAGGCAAAATTCATACCCGTCGTCACGGCGACAGGGTATATTATCTGCTGTATGCTGAGTGATTACCGCGGGAAATATTGGTTCCCGCGATCGGCACAATTTTTGTACGTTGAGATGTTTCGTCTTCGATGACCGTGCAGATGTGGACATTTTCCGGCCATGATCGGTTCTGATTGAATGCAGGTGTACTGGTTCTAAAAAAAGTACATAGGAATTTTCATGACTGAAAAAAAGGAAACAGAAGCCTCTGACAAGGCAAAAAAGAAAAAGATTAAAAAGGCAACAACCGGTGCCTGGTGGAAAGGGGTCTCCAGTCTGCTGGGAAAAGATGAATCAAAGGAGTCCGCTGGACCTGAGCCCGAAAAGGAA
>JALSNT010000549.1 GCA_026986885.1 Desulfobulbaceae bacterium | reverse complement strand
CATCTCCGGCTGCGGCAAAAGCGGTATCCGTACCTGTTAGTGTCAGTAAGCAGAGCAGTAGAGCGCGTAATTTCATAAGATATATCTCCTGATGATGAATGGGGACCGTCGGTACATTGTTTGCCACAGCTTTATGGACCGCCTCGCTGGTCTTGAGCAGCAACGAAAAACCGGGTTTATAACAACAAGCAGGAAATGTGCCTGCTGGAGATTTTTTTTAGGCGAATTGTAATTATCTGCGAATAAACAATAAGATGTATGGGGTGTAATTTTGCGGTTTGGGCGAGATGCCACAGGATAGTTATTGCGTGCCGGAAATCCGACACGATGGTGAGGCGGGAATATTTCTTGCCGGTTGGCTGGGGCTTACGTATTGCGCATACCGATCAGGGCTGCGCCGATGGCATTGCCTGTTTCAAAAAGTTCCGGAAAGATCACTTCCGTGTGCAGTCGTTTTGCGATATCGGGAAGAAATAGTCCGGCGGCGGCACCGATACCGATGATGGGCAGCTGCAGATTGAATTTGACGGAAAACAGCTCATTGTTGCGGTGATTGAGAAAAGGAGCGGCCTTTTGTTCCCCCCAGACAACACGGCCGAGATATTCAAGGATGATGTTTTCAATAACCTCCCGGGCCAGCATTACGACCTGTTGACAGAGATCTTTCACGCTCAGATCAAGCTCGGCGGCAAGAATTTCAGCGCCTTTTGCGGCGGCGGCCATGTCACCGATGTCAAGTTTTCCGAGTACATGCAGGGCATCTGTTGGGGTGAAACCGCTGATCGTTATCTTTTGTAAATACTGGAGTCGCTCGATATGTTTTTCCAGGGCCATACCGTTTAAACCGCTGTGTTCGGCAAGGACGGAAAAGGTTGCGGGTCCGTGGTCGGCCAGACAGGATAGTACGGGATCATCCGCATCATGATTACCGTCCACCGGCAGGATCAGCGAACAGCGCCCGCCGCAGCCCAGCCATTTTTTCGGGTCCGGAAGACCAGGCGTTACGGCAAGTGGTTGCACCCTGGCCGGAAGAATACGCAGGTGTCCGTCATTGGTGCAGGTGATGTGACTGTCGCCCCCACCGGCCGCTGTATACATGTCAATGGCCTCAACGTGTGTCTGCCAGGGGCCAATGCGACAACCTTTCTTTTTAATAACCGGCCGGCCGTTTTTCAGCATGCAGACATCGGTGGTTGTTCCGCCGACATCGACCACCAGCGCCGTTTCTTTTCCGGCGGTGGCACCGAAACCGGCCGTTGCCGCCGGACCGCTGGCCATGGTAACGGCGGCCCGGTCGGCCACCTCTTCCAGGGATGCGCCCCGGCCGTTGCCGCAGATGATGGTTACCGGGCAGTTGAGGCCGACCTGCATCATGGAACGTTGGATAGAGGAGAGAAAATCAATCATCAGGGGCTGTAGTTTGGCATGGAGGCAGGCGGTAGCGGCCCGCTCCCGCATACCGGGGTGACTGCTGACCTTGTGGGAGCAGAACACCGGTTTGGGGTCAATGAGCGTAATAGCCTTTTCCGCAACCAATTCATGGGTCGGGTTTTTTATGGACATGGCACCGCAGACCGCATAGCTGTCCACCTCGTTTTTCAGACCCTGTACGGTATCGACCAGATTTTCGAGATCCAGCGGCTGCTCTTCTTTTCCCATTATGTCATGGCCGCCTTTGAGGAAGACATTGGCCACCACCGGCAGTTTAAAGGGGCGGACGTAGCCTAAAACAAACAGACCGACCCGGGCCCCACGGTTTTCCACAACGGCATTGGTGGCCAGGGTTGTGGAGACAGCCAGTCCGACAACATT
>JALSNT010000548.1 GCA_026986885.1 Desulfobulbaceae bacterium | reverse complement strand
CAGGGGATCAAGGACAAGCTCAAGAGGTCCTGCCACCATTGACCAGGGAAGGGCTGCAGCAATATTGTTTCCGGAAACAAGAACCACAAACACCGGTTTCGCCGCCGATAACAGAGCACCCGTCAAACCGGCCAGAGCCCACAGCGCAGAGCGAGTTTTACTGCGACCATCAAAAAGAGCGGCAAGGCCACCGATAAACGGCAGAATTAAAAGCCAAAACAGTGGTGACATCCCTATTGCCCAATAAGCTGCATATACATATTTTTAACGGTCCATTTCAAAGTACGGATATTCCCTGCCGGCAGGCCCGGCATTTGAGACGAATTCTGGAGATATATCTATCGGCGGCATTTGTCAAGTATTATCCCGCTTCAATGAGCAGTATGACCGAATCCCAAGTTGAGGTGAATCATAATTTCAGGGCAAGACCGTAACAGACGCTGCAAGGCTGGGACCAACAATATTTTTCACGACCGTTTCAAGAGAAGATCCATATTTTAAGATAAAACAACTAATTTTAAGGGCGGTAGCTCTCCTTATCCCCAGCAACGATACACTAAAAAAAAATCGACCTTGCCGGTAATCGGAGGAGCGAACTCCATGAAAGGTTACCTCCCCTGATTCCAGGTGACGACGATACAACATTGTAGCACAAGTACTCACGAATCCTAAAAGGAGAACATGGTATTTTCAGGTAAAAAATGAATGGCCGACGCTGGACAGCGCAATCCTCATTTCTCTCTTCCTTCAACATGAAAACGTGTCCGGAACATGCCGATAATTCAATAATTTTTATAAATTAAACAAAAAACATTTCCCTTGACGCAATAGATAAAGAGCGCTATCAGACCAGCCTTATGTGTATTTGTTTATAATCAAACTTCAGTTTTTTATACTCTGTCTCAGTACCTTTTCATAAAATTGATCTGAGACTATCATCATGACACAACAAGGAGGTGAGCAGCCAGGCAGGACGAAAAAAGAAATTCAGGTGAACAACCTGTTATGAAATGAAATGAATTTATCTTGAAGAATAAACAGGAGAAGAAGAATGAAACGCATTTCTCTATTTCTTGGTGTCATCCTGACAAGTATCATGCTGGCAGGGTCAGGGGCACTGGCAGTAGAAGCAGACTTACCCTCATCGGTGAAGGCCGGAACACCAATCACCATCAAGGGAACCATTGATGCCCATCAGGATTTATATGTGGTCATCGCCAATGATAAACTGTTTACTCCTGCGGAATCTCCCGGTTCCAAGGAACGGGCAAAACTGACCAAAAAATTCGGCGATACCGCTATCCCGGCCATCTACTATGTGGTCACCAACGTACCCAAGCAACTGGCCACGGCTATCGAGGCCGACAAGGGACAGACCAAAGGTATCTTTGCCTTTCCCCCCTTCAAATACAAGGTCAGGGTCAACAAGTTAAAAAAATGGACGGCAATCAAGGAATCCACCCGGTCCATGCTTGTCCCGATCACCACGGAAAAACAATGGAATTTTCTCATATTCACCCATGAGAAGAAATTCGGTATCAACACCATCTCCAAGGAAAAGGCCATTGGCGGCGGTAATGCCCGCATGATCCTCAGTGACCAGTCAACACAGAAGGAGGCCTGGAACAAGGGGGTTTCCTTAAAGCTGGACAAAGATACCGGCAAATTCTCCGTCACCATGACGCCATACAAAAATATCGCACCTGATACAACCATGGCCGTTTATGTAAACGGACAAAAGATCAAGACCTTCACCATTAAAAAATCAGGCTTCTTCTTCAAAACCGGTAACGTCTATATGAATCCCCTGGTT
>JALSNT010000547.1 GCA_026986885.1 Desulfobulbaceae bacterium | reverse complement strand
ATGATGACCGTGCCCAGCATGACATTCATTGCCAGCAGGTGCAGATAAAATGTCAGGGTCAGCAGGATGTGAAACCAGCCCCAGCCAACGGGGATTGTGTCTGGTGTCGGGATAAGGGTGGCGGGATCCATGGGAACCTCCATGTTGGGAAAATTGTATTATTCTTTGATTTTAATACATTTTTCAGGACAAAAAGCTGCTGCCTGGTAAACATCGTCGGTTATTTCAGGCTGCAGGGTAACTAACTCTGCTTTTTCGTTTGTCGGGTCGAGACGGAATACCTGCGGACAAAGCTCAACACAGGTGGCACATCCGCTGCACAGGTATGTATCAATTATTATTTCAGGCAAATTGTTGTTGTAATAGTCTGTTTATTGTTGTTTGGCCGCAGCGTCGGGCTGGGTATATTCTCACTTTAGTATCTTAACCCTAACTCGCTCAATTTAGGAACATGTCTAATTAAGACCCGCCACGGAACACTACTCCCCGGAGTCTATGCTTACCTGTATATCTGTGTTTTTCCTTAGCCATCCAATTGCATGATTTTTACTTTTTACGAGTTTATCTTATTGGTAATCAGCACTGTTTGTTCCATGCGTACAACAGGTGCAGAGCGCCACAGATTGCGTCACTCCGCAGAGCGGTATGACGAGAGCGAATATTTTAGGGCACACTATGGTTCGAAATTCGATGTTTGTTGTTATATTGGCTTGCGGGTGAAAACCACCTTAGGTAATAGTATCACATTCAAGGGCGACGATGAAGGGAAAAAGAGATAATCAGCAGCCGCAACCGGCCAGCGCATCTTTTTGAAAGGTGCGATCCGGTTCAATGGGATAATTACCGGTAAAACATGCCAGGCAGAAACTGTCGGCGCCAAGGCCCGTGGCTTCGACCAGTCCTTCAAGGCTGAGATAGGTTAGGGAGTCAAGACCGAGGTGATCACGGATGCCGTCAACGCTGTGTCTGGCGGCAATGAGTTCCTTGTTTGAGGGAAAGTCAATGCCGTAAAAACAGGGATGGCGGGTGGGAGGGCAACTGACCAGCATGTGGATTTCCACGGCTCCCATCTTTCTCAGTGATTGAACCCGGCTGCGACCGGTGGTACCGCGAATGATGGAATCTTCAACAATGATGACCCTTTTTCCCTTGAGCAGCGACCGCACCGGATTGAGTTTTACCCGGACGGAAAAGTCCCGCATCGACTGACTGGGCTGGATAAATGTACGACCCACATAATGGTTACGAATCATGCCCATTTCAAGCGGAATGCCGGATGCCTGCGAATAGCCGATGGCCGCATAATTGCCTGAATCGGGAAAGGGCATGACAAAATCGGCATCTATCTTTGCCTCACGGGCAAGGATTTTGCCCATGCGCTTGCGGGCTTCATAGACGTTAAAACCAAAGACATCGCTGTCGGGCCTGGCAAAGTAGACGTGTTCAAAAATACAGAAACTCTTTTGCCGCGGTACCCAGGGGAAAATGGATTCCAGGCCGTTGCTGTTGATAATTAAAACCTCGCCCGGTTCTATGTCACGCTGATATTCCGCCTCAATTAAATCCAGGGCACAGGTCTCCGAGGCAACGACATAGGCACCGTTTTCCAACCGACCCAGGCATAGCGGTCGAAAACCGTTGGGGTCGCGTACCGCTATCATTGAATCTTTGGTCATGAGCAGGAGAGAATAGGCGCCCTTGATGCAGGCAAAGCTTTCCTTGATGGCCTTGGCCAGCCCCATATCCAGGGTTCTGGCCATCAGGTGCACGACTATTTCACTGTCCATGGTCGTCTGGAATATGGATCCTTTTTCCT
>JALSNT010000546.1 GCA_026986885.1 Desulfobulbaceae bacterium | reverse complement strand
CATAAGATGACGGAAAATGCGTCATTCCCGCTGTCTGTCCTTCACCCGTCATTCCCGCGGTTTGTTGGGCGGGAATCCAGTAACCGTTCACCGAGATGCTGTCTCGCCCGTATTATCTGCATAATGTAAACGTTTACGGGAATCCATGGGAAATACCACCACACTGTACATACATTGAATATTTTTCATTACATCACTTCCGGGGTGTAATTAGCTGCACGCAAAAAAAAACAGTCAGAGAATAGGGACAATGGCAATAGCGCAGGAATTTGAGCAGTGTTTTGTCGATATTACAACAAGCTGCCCCTATGGTCTGAAAAACATATCCGTTTACCATCAGGGGGTCTTTTCCTCCCTGGACAGTGAGGCCATGGCAGGGTTTATGGCCCATGGCTTTCGAAGAAACGGCAACTGCTTGTATACCATGCACTGCCCTGCCTGCAGGGGCTGCGTGCCGATCCGAATCCGACCAAAGGAATTTCGACCGAATCGCAATCAGAGGCGGGTATGGAAAAAAAATAGTGGCGTTACCGTCGGAGTGGCGCCGCTGACCATGACCAAGGAAAATCTTGCCCTGCTTGATCGTTTTCTGCAGACACGTTTTCCCGACGGCAAAAGTACGGCTGACAGTTATTATACCGGCTTTTTTATTACCAGCATTACGCACTGTTTTGAAATTCGATACCGAATTGGTAATCAACTGCTTGGCGTTGCCATTGTTGACGCCTCCGACAAATTTCTTAACGCGGTTTATTTTTATTTTGATCCGGAGCAAAGCCGGCGCAGTCCGGGTACGTTAAATATTTTGTATTTGATTGATTTCTGCCGCAGTCATCGCATCGAATTTCTCTATCTCGGGTACTGGATTAAAGAGGTCGGGGCCATGAATTACAAATCCGCCTTTAAACCCCATGAACTGTATATAGATGGTGAGTGGAGTCAAGTGACAAGATAATTGCGGGGCCGCTAATGCGGGTTAAAAGTTGTCGCTTAAAAGAGCTCCGAGGAGGTGATCGTTTTCCTGCTGTGATGGGGGGGGTATCCTTTTTAGGTGTACATGGATATGGGTCTGGAGTGATTTCCCTGGTTTGCAACATTGCAGTTATACATATTTAGCCCCCTTGACCAATCGCATAGATGGACGTAAGGTACAATATAGTTGAACTTTTTTGGAGTTTTGTTCCGTATTGTAGACGCCGGCAGGCCTGAGCGCCTTTAAAATTTATAGCCACTGGTGAACGATTACGGTTTGAGCGACAAGCCTGCACGAATATGTTGGCTGGTGATTTTTTTCCGGCTGCAAAACAGAGCGATCCTGCTGTGCCGGTTACCAGGTTGCCCTCTATATTATAATGAAAGATGAAAGATTTAAACGAATTCTGACAATTGATTTACCGACGAAGCAGTCCGCCTTTTTATGGGGGCCGAGAAAGACCGGTAAGACCACTCTTTTGCGCGAAAAATTCAGTAATAGTATATTCGTTGATTTTCTGCGCACCGATACCTTTCTTGAATACACGAAAGCACCCTTTTTATTGCGTGAATATTTGCTTGTAAAAAGTGAACAGGCTAAAAAATACCCGGTCATTCTTGACGAAGTACAGAAAGTTCCCCAGATCCTTGATGAGGTTCATTGGCTGATTGAAAATAAAAATCTTAATTTTATCCTTTGCGGATCCTCAGCCAGAAAGCTTAAGAGAGGGCATGTCAATCTGCTTGGTGGTCGTGCCTGGCGTTTTGAACTGTATCCTCTGGTATCAAAGGAGATTGGTGAAGTCGACTTGTTGAGAGCGCTGAATCATGGGATGATTCCATCCC
>JALSNT010000545.1 GCA_026986885.1 Desulfobulbaceae bacterium | reverse complement strand
TGAGTTTGCTGGAAATGTATTTTTATTTCAAGAATTTATCTTTATAGTTGTTTTCAGTAATCGGCGTGAAGAATGTATGTGTCGGAATTTTGACGTGGTAGTTTCAGGGACCATCGGTATTGCCGGGGAATGGTAAGCAGCAGTGGAAATAGGACGCATGTTCATGGTTGGGTTCCGGGGAACCGTTGTGGAGAGCAGGCATTGGATTGTCCGGGCCATTGAGAATGACCATCTCGGTGGCGTTATTCTTTTTGATCGCAATGTGGATGGCTCGGTGCAGAATATCAGCTCTCCGCAACAGCTGTGTCATTTAACGGCAGCGCTGCAGCAATACGGCAGGGACAGGCTGTTGATCGCTGTTGACCAGGAGGGCGGGCAGGTGTGCCGTCTCAAGGCCCGTGACGGTTTCCCGGCAACCGTCAGCGCCAGAGAACTGGCCGGCTTTGACGTTAAAAAAGCCGCGGCCGCTGCCAACCAGATGGCCGCCACCCTGGCTGCACATGGAATAACTATGAATATGGCCCCGGTGGTGGACCTTGACCTTAATCCGGCAAATCCGATTATCGGCAGGTACGGGCGCAGTTTTTCCCCTGCTCCGGAAAAGGTAGTGCATTGTGCCTCTCTTGTCATTGAAGCCCATCACCGCGCAGGCATTAGTTGCTGTCTCAAACATTTCCCAGGTCACGGCAGCGCCGGTAAAGACTCCCATCTCGGTTTTGTCGATACCACCGATGACTGGCGGCAGGAGGAGCTTGTTCCTTTTATCCGCCTGATGGAGAAGGGAGTGGTTGATGCGGTTATGACCGCCCACATTATCAACCGCAGGCTTGAGCCGCAGGGAATACCGGCAACCCTGTCCCGGCCGGTTATCACCGGCCTGCTTCGGCGGCGGCTCGGTTTTTCCGGAGTTGTTGTTTCCGATGATCTGCAGATGCGGGCCATCACCGACAAGTGGGGTTTTCGTGAGGCTGTGCGCCGGGCAGTGCTGGCCGGGGTCGATCTGCTGGTGATCGGCAACAATCTGGCCGCTGATGAGCATGCGGTTAAAAAGGGGATACGATGTATTAAAGAGATGCTTGACAGCGGCGAGATTGATGGTGATTATATCAGGGCGTCCCTGGATCGGATTTCAATGTTACAGCAAAAAACAGCAGGCGAATCAGCATGGAACAACAACAGACCCACAGCATGATTGTCGGTTATATCCTCTGGATATTTGGTTTTTTAGGCGCGCACCGGTTTTATTTCGGCAAGCCCATATCCGGCACCATCTATTTTTTTACCCTTGGGATTTTTTTTATCGGCTGGATTGTCGATCTTTTTTTGATTCCCTCCATGGAGCGGCAGGCCGATATCAGGTTCACGCCCGGACCGATAGATTACACGGTTGCCTGGATTCTGCTTGTCTTTCTGGGATTGTTCGGCGTACACCGCATGTACATGGGCAAGTGGCTGTCCGGTATTCTCTACCTGCTGACAGCCGGATTTTTCGGCATCGGCTATATCTATGATCTCTGGACCCTTAATGATCAGATTACCCTGATCAACGGTCGGTTTAGGGACGCAATGGATTTGCCCTGAGGCGGACGTCCTCCTGTTTACTGCAGTTTATTGGTTTCCTGTTCCCCAAAGAGCTGGCGGATGCCGTGCTGCCGTTCCTTTTCCTCGATTATCCCGGCCGCTTCTTCTTCGGAAATGTTGAGTGATTTAGCCAGGTCGGCGACACTGTAACAGGGTTCGCCCGTTGCTGTAAAACCGATCGGAGTAAGATCGGGAAAGCTTTCCCTGGTTGCATGCCCTGATGCCTGCTGCAGAAGTTCCCTGATCTCCGGCGGACCGTATAGCATGAGCCATTCCACGGCCTCGGCCCAGACCTTGCTGTCCACCGTCGGATGCTGCAGGATTTCCATTGCGGTTTCCATTGTCCAGTCATCGTGTTGTACTGTCATGGTATCTTTGTTCATGCGCAAACCTGTCCCCGTCTGCCTGTGATCGTCTGCAGCAGAGGAGGTTTTGCCTGGATATTATGGTTATTTTTTTTGCTTTTTCCACAATCGCTGTACTATAATTCTTTTCAGAAATAGAACAACTGTTGCCAAGGGAAAAACAGGGAAAAAATATGGGTGTTGATAATCTGATATTGCTGGAAAATCTGGAGTGGTTTGACGAAACCGGCCGGGAACTGCTGCATCGCCTGCCGGAACACGGCTCCGGTGAAATCAAGTGGGGCGCCCAGTTGACGGTGCGCGAGAGCCAGGCCGGGGTCATGTATTACAAGGGCAGGGCCTGTGATGCCTTCGGCCCCGGTCGTCACACGTTAAAGACCGGCAATATTCCCATCCTGACAAAGATTCTGTCCGCGCCCTGGGGCATGAAAAGCCCTTTGCGGGCCGAGGTCTATTTTGTCAACCTCAAGGTGTTTGCCGACCTGAAATGGGGAACCCGTGATCCGGTCGCCTTTCGTGATGCTGAATTGGGGCTGGTCCGTCTGCGGGCGCACGGGGTCTTTAATATCCGTATCGTCCAGCCGGTGCTGTTTATCAATACCCTGGCCGGAACCATGGGTAAATATTCCTCGGACCAGGTCGAGGAATACCTGAAACGGGTCATTGTTTCCCGGTTTAATGATTATCTTGGTGAAAAATTACGCACCCTCTTTGATCTGCCGGGCAATTTCGACGCCCTGGCCCTTGGGCTGCAGCGACGACTGGCAAAGGATTTCGTCCGTTTCGGCCTGGCGCTGGATGGTTTGTACATTACCTCCATTACTCCGCCGGATGAGGTGCAGGCGGCCATTGATGATCGCGGCCGGTTGAGCGTGATCAATGATATGGACAAGTTTGTTCGCATGAAGGCGGCCATGGCCATGGAAAAGGCCGCTGCCGCAGGTGGTGAGGCCGGGGCCGGGCTTGGTCTTGGTATGGGGATGATGATGCCGGGCATGTTTGCAACCATGCAGACAAATACAACTGCACCTGCCGGAGAACAGGCCGCCACCGTGCAGTGTCCTGAGTGTGACAATACCATTCCTGCCGATGCCCGGTTCTGTCCCTATTGCAGCCACCAGCAGGTGGTGATGCGGCAATGTAGCAACTGCGGCAAGAACCTGAGCGCCAATGCCCGGTTTTGTCCCCGTTGCGGGCATCCCGCCGATGAAAAACCGGCCGTCACGGTTTGTCCCCATTGTCATAGCAATAATCTTCCCGGGGCGGCCTTTTGTAACCAGTGCGGCAGAAAGATCGGCTGATTACTCTTTTTACCCTTAATGGATATTTCCGTAGAACAGGCCTGCCCCCAGTGCGGGGCGCCGATAGTGATTGGTGAGACGGATCGGCTGCTCACCTGCCCCTATTGCGAGGTAAAGAGTTTTATCCGCGCAAACGGTGCCTTTCGCTACTGCCTGCCGCCCCGTCGCGCCGACGGCCGGGATACATCTCTGTTGTATATTCCCTACCTGCGGTTTAAAGGAAATATTTTTGTTATCAACGAGGCGGGAATCGGTCATAAGGTGGTAGACACGACCCAGATCGGTATTGACCTGCCCGGTCTGCCGCCGTCTCTTGGTGTCCGTCCCCAGGTAATGCCGGTAAAACGGTTGCTGCCCGATATTTCCGGTTACTATCTGCCGTTGACCATTAGAGCCCAGGCCGTGCTGGAAAAAGCCATTCGCCTTACCCCTCTGCGCCTGGAACGGCGGCAAACCGAGCGGAAACTCGTTTCCTATGAGGGGGGAGAGGCCGTGTATGAGGTCAGCACCAGGATGAAAACCGTTGAGTATTCCAGTTATAGCAGATTTCTGCACCGGGCCTTTATCGGCGAGACGGTTTCTTTTGTCTATCTTCCTGTTGAGCTGAAAGAAGATGATCTCATCGACGGTGTTACCGGCAACCGCCTGCCGGTAAGTGGAGAGGTATCGGCGCATCTTCCGCAGGGCAGGGCCTTTAATCCACGCTGGCAGGTCAGGTTCACTGCCAGCCTCTGTCCCGACTGCGGCTGGAACCTTGAGGGGGAAGGCGACAGCCTGTTGCTCACCTGCAGTAATTGTGACACGCTCTGGGCCATTGGCCGGGAAAAAGTGGAAAAGGTCGACTGGCGGATGGTTGCCGGAGACCGGCAGACAGCGATTTATCTTGGGTTCTGGCGGATTACCGGCAGGATTCCCGTCCTTGATATCAGCAGCTTTGCCGATTTTATCCGGCGCACCAACCAGCCGATGCTTGTCAAACCGTCATGGGAGCAGCAGAAGATGGGCTTCTGGATTCCCGCCTTTAAGCTGCGGCCCAAGGTGTTTCTCCGGGTCGGTCGGCAGGCGACCATCGGCCAGTGGCGCCTCGCTCCCAGGGAGGGTCATGTGCAGGATAACTTCTATCCTGTAACCCTGCCTGCTTCCGAGGCAAAGCAGTCGGTCAAGGTCATTCTTGCGGCCAGCGCTGCCGGCCGTAAAAATGTATTTCCTTTGCTGCCCAGGGTACGACTGCAGGATGGAGCAGCCACCCTTGTTTATCTCCCCTTTGTCGACAAGGGGCACGACTGGTATCAACCGGCAAGCGGTGTCTCGGTTTCCAAGGCCGTTTTGCGGTTTGGGCGTAGTCTTTAAACAAAAGTGGTAGAATTGACGGTTATCTGGTAATAATTCCCGGCGATTATTTATTACTTTTGTATTGAGGAAAACAACATTTTTCGGGCATTCCATGGAACATAAACAGTATATGCGTGAGGCTCTGGCCGAGGCGCAAACGGCGCTGGCGGCCGGAGAATTCCCGGTGGGCTGCGTCCTGGCGCTGGATGGCGGGATTGTAGCCCGGGGCCGACGGCAAAACAGCAGGGAAGGGGTGGCCAATGAGATCGATCATGCCGAGGTGGTCACCCTGCGAAAGCTGCTGGCGGATCGCCCGGACATGGACTGCAGTCGTATTATTGCCTACTCCACCATGGAGCCCTGCCTGATGTGTTATTCCACCATGCTGCTTTCAGGCGTTCGCCGTTTTGTCTACGGTTATGAAGACATGATGGGAGGCGGCACCAACCTGCCCCTTTTTCAGCTCAATCCGCTTTATGCAGAGATGCAGTCACAGGTTCAGGTCGAGGCCGGGGTGCTGCGATCGGAGTGTCTTGCCCTGTTTCAGCAGTTTTTTCAGAAGTATCCCTACTGGCAGGACAGTCTGCTATCCAGGTATACCCTTGCCCAACCTTTAGAGGAAAAATAATCATGGATTTACCAGTTGCCCGGACAGTGGGATTTGAGCCGGGAGAACGCAATGTTTTTTTTCACCTGCTCACCGGTTGTAATCTGAGCTGTAAACACTGTTATATTAACCCATCCCAGCACGGTACCGCTACCCTGCCCCTTGATACCGTGCGCACATGGCTTGCCTGTTTTGCCAGGCCGGAGCAGGAAACCAATCTGATTCTGCTTGGCGGTGAACCGACCATGCATCCCGATCTTGCGAAAATCATCCGTGCTGCCAAGTCCATGAACTATCATGTGACTGTGGACTCCAATGGTTTTTTGTTCCATGATCTGCTGGAACGGGTAAGCCCGCAGGAGCTTGATTTTCTCAGCTTCAGCCTGGATGGACCGGATGCTGCGGTCAATGATCCCATCCGCGGACAAGGGGTTTTTGAGGTTTGTACGCAGAATCTGCAACGGGCGGTGGCAAGGGGATTTCATACCAGCCTGATCTACACGGTCTCCGGACTAAATATCGATCATCTGCACCGCATGCCCGAACTGGTAGCGGCCTGGGGAGTGGAGCGATTTTTTATCCAGGTGATTGGTCTGCGTGGTAAACCGGCTGCCGGGGCACCCACTCCGGAAACCAATTGGCAGGTTGATCCGGATCACTGGCTGTCCGTGGTGCCCGGGGTTGCGGCGCGGGCGGCCGAACTGGGACTGTCAGTCACCTATCCCAAGGTATTTCTGGATCCCGGAGAACCATTTGAGTGTGCAGGCCTGGTGGCGGAAAACTTTTTTATCTTTCCCAACGGCCGGGTGTATCAGTGTCCGCTGTGTGAAGATTATCCCGTCCACGCCTTTGTTATGGAAAACAATACGTTACAGCGGCACAAGGGGCTCAACGAAGACCGGTTTTTCACCCTGGATATTGCCGAGGGCTGCGTCATGAATAAACTGTTGCAGCCGGACAATATAGAATACCGCAAAGACGGTACCCCCAAGCACCGTATTTCCTGCTGTCTGCTTAAGCAGCATGTTGATCCTTGATGGCGGCGCATTATGACTGAAACCCTTAATTTGGATGAAGGCAAACGGCTGCAGGAACTCTATCAGAAAGCACTGGAACTGCATGAACAGGGGAGGTTCTCTGCAGCAGCCGACAGCTATCGGAAAATTTTGCACCACTTTCCGGATGCCGATCTTGTCCGGTATAATCTTGGCCTGAGCCTGTATGAACAGCAACAGTTCCCTGAAGCTGCCGCCGCCTTTCTCCATGCCGCTGAAATAAATTCCCAGGACTCGGACTACTGGTATAATGCCGGACTTTCTCTTAAACAGGCCGGACAACATCAGGAAGCGCTAACTGCCTATGAAAAAGCCCGTATCCTTCGGCCTGATGATGTTGATATCCTCTATAATACGGGCTGCTGCCTGCAGGCAGCCGGTGATTATAATGGCGCCGTGGCTGCCTATGAGCATGCCCTTGCCCTGGACAACCAGCACACTGCCGCCATCGGTAATCTCGCCTGCTGTCTGCAATGCGTCGGCAACCATGAGCAGGCGGCTGCCATGTATGGGAAACTGGTACATCTGCAGCCGGATAATGTTGCCGCCCAATACATGCTGGCTGCCCTTGCCGGGAAAGATGTCACTGCCCCGCCGCCTGAATATGTGGCCGGACTCTTTGACGGCTATTCGGCAAATTTTGACCGGGACCTGCTGGACAATCTTTCCTATCGGGTCCCGGACCTGCTGGTTGACCTGCTTGCCGGCCATATCGGCAAAAGAGCAAAAAATATCGGTAAGGGAGCAAAAAAAATGCGGGTACTGGATCTGGGGTGCGGCACAGGCCTGTCCGGCCAGGCGATTCTCCCCTGTGCCCGCTCCCTGATCGGGGTTGATCTCTCTGCAAAGATGGTGGCTGAGGCAGAAAAAAAAGGGTGCTATGATCAGCTCATTGTCGGGGACGTGGTTGCCTGCTTACATAACCTGACCGAGCCGGTTGATCTGCTGCTGGCCGCCGATGTTTTGACCTATCTTGGTGATCTGGAACCGTTGTTTGGGGCGGCATCAGGAAAGGTGCGGACCGGCGGTCTGTTTTGTTTTTCCACTGAGCATGGCAAGGGTCAGGACTGGCAGCTCAATCCCACCGGTCGCTACGGCCATCAGCCCGAATATATCCACCGGCTGGCGGACAGGCATGGCTGGCAGCTGCTGACATCAGAGAGGGCGGAGATCAGAAAAGAACGGGATGCCTGGATCATCGGTGATCTGTACCTGCTGGCCAGGATATGATTTTTTTCCCTTGCAACATTCTTGCAGTCTGCCGCATGGCACGGCTTCTTAATAGGTCAGTCCCACCCGGTCGCGGACCAGATCCAAGGTAACGGCGGCCTTTTCCCTGGCCTTGTCAGCTCCCCGGCTGAGCACCTGACGCAGATAATCCTGGTCTGCCAGCAGTTCTCTTTTCTTTTTTCTGGCATCGGCAAAGTAGTCACGGATGAGTTCAAACAGGTCCTGTTTGATATAACCGTAGGCGGCCCCGCCGTTCACGTAGAGATCGTGTACTTGCCGCAGCTTGTCCTCCGGTGCAAACAGTTTGAGCAGAGCGAACAGGTTGCATTTATCCGGATCTTTCGGGGCTTCCACCGGCGTGGCATCGGTCTGGATGGCCATCACTTTTTTTCTGAGCGGTTTATCATCCAGAAAAATCGGGATGGTATTGCCGTAGGACTTGGACATTTTCTGGCCGTCCAGACCAGGCACAATGGCCGTACTCTCACTGATTGCCGGCTCCGGCACCACAAAGGTGTCGCCAAAGGTATTGTTGAACTTGACAGCAATATCCCTGGCAACCTCCAGATGCTGTTTCTGATCCTT
>JALSNT010000544.1 GCA_026986885.1 Desulfobulbaceae bacterium | reverse complement strand
AACCCGTGCTGTTCGGCCAGCACCTCTGCACCCGGATGCCGACCAATCAGTTCAGGGGCCGGACCGGTTGCAACAATGGTGTCTCCACGGACAAGCACGGCCCCATCCTCAAGGATACTCCCCTGCCCGTCCATGGTCAGCAGATACTTGCCGCTGATAATATGCTCTTTTTGTTCCATGACTTTTGTCCCGTTTTTACAAATCCGGCAGGATTTCAAGAAGCAGTTGCTGCAGGCGCGGCTCCGCCCGACCGGCAGCGGCAACGATATCTTCCAGCAAAATGGGGGCGAAGTTGTCCGGATCATTAACATTGGCCACCACCGACAATCCCAGCACCCGCATCCCGCCGTGGATCGCCACCAGCACCTCGGGCAGGGACGACATGCCCACCGCATCACCACCGATCATCCGCAGATAGCGGGTCTCGGCCGGTGTTTCCAGGCTGGGTCCGGGGATGCAGACATAGGTACCGTCGACCACCTCATCCATGGCAAGCAACCGCGCCGCCTGAAAAGCCAGCTGCTGCAATTCCCGGTCATAGGGCGTGGAAAGATCGGGAAACCGCTCTCCCCATTGCTCAACATTGGGGCCACGCAGGGGATTTTCCGGCAGCAGATAGATATGATCGGACAGGACCATGATGGTGCCGGCCGCATAATCGGGATTGAGCCCGCCCGCTGCATTGGTGATAATTGCCGTACCGGCGCCTAACAGGGACAGAACACGGACGGGGAAGGCAACCTCTCTGGTGGAATAGCCCTCGTAGTAATGCAGCCGCCCCTGGAGCAGGGCAACACTTCTACCGGCTAATCGGCCGAAAATCAAGTTACCGGCATGGCTGGTGACTGTGGATTGCGGGAAATGGGGGATTTCAGCATAAGGAATGACCAGGCGCTCTTCCATGGCCCCGGCAAAACCACCCAGACCTGTACCAAGCTGGATCAGGATATCCGGGCGGGTAACCACCCGCTGTTCAAGGAAGGCGACCGCCTCTTGGACGTGCTGTTGATAAGTGGGAATCACGACTGACAGAGGCTCAATTTTGGGTGTTATTCAGGGCATGTTGCCGGACATACGCCTTCACCTGATCGACATCCGCCTCCATTATCTCGCACCGACTCTCCTTATCCGCCAGTTCGGCCAGCGACGGCGGCAGCTCGACTTGCCGGCCGACGGCCTTGTGCACGGCATCACCAAACTTTGCCGGATGGGCGGTCGCCAGACAAACCACCGGCCGCTCATAACTCTTCAGCTCCAGGGCCGCCTTGACCCCGACGGCAGTATGGGGATCAAGCAGATAGCCCTCATCTTCATAGATCTTCGCAATGGTACCAATTGTTTCCTCTTCACTGACCCGGCGGGAAACAAAATCACGGCTCACCCGTTGCTGCAGGCCGGTCAGGTCAAGCTTGCCGGTCTGTGCAAAATCATCCATATCCTGCCTGACCTGCTCACTGTTTTCATCACGCAGGTAATAGAGATAGCGTTCAAAATTGGAGGCAATCTGGATATCCATGGACGGACTGAAGGTCGGGGTAACGCTACCGCTGGTGGAATAATCCCCGCTTTTGACAAAACGGGCCAGGATATCATTTTCATTGGTCGCCAGGATCAACCGGTTGATGCAGCCCTCGGGCAGCAGCCGTTTGGCGACAAAACCGGCAAAAATATCGCCGAAATTACCGGTGGGCACGGAAAAATCCACGGATTCGGCGCCGGTTTTCCACAGCTTGCAGTAGCTGTACACATAGTAGACCACCTGGGCCAGTACCCGGGCCCAGTTAATGGAGTTGATCGCGCCAAGATGATATCTGTCCTTGAACT
>JALSNT010000543.1 GCA_026986885.1 Desulfobulbaceae bacterium | reverse complement strand
GGCTTCCAATGGAATGTCGTTACAGGGATTATTGGTTGCTATTTGTTCATTTTGTATACAGCCCTCCCGTCCGATTAATGAAAAAAAATACTTGCGTGTTCCGGAAAAGGAGGCCTTTGTAAAGGTTATGTTCGTAACAGGGGATGGAACGCCGGGGCCGGTCAGGTCTTCCCGCTGGAAAGGTGTGTTGTCTTCATTGGTCGGCGCTTCCGAAGAAGGAAGTCCTCCAGAATTGGTGTCACCCCATTTGATGAGGCCATAACTTAATGGTGCGGTATTCCGGGCGGATTTCGTGAAAGCGTATTGCCAGTTGTGATTTAATGGGTGAGGTTCTGTTCGCGATAATTTTACACACCGTGCGTTGCCTTTCCGGGATTTTAAGGGATCGTTCAGGCAGACATAGCGACTTTCAATAGCAGCCCCGCCGCCATGGTGATTGCCCATATCGATCCATATTTTTTCATGGACATTATTAGCCACAGTTCCACCAAGCAGCGGCACATTATGGTCAATAACGGTTGGAGCGCTGACCTCCACCATACATCTATATGAACCGTAATGAGTCGCGTATTTCTGATCCCCTAATGGTTGACTAAATGTAGTCCAGTAGGCAATGGTGCCGCTAAATTTGTATTCGGTTCCTTTATTTGCCAAGGGGTGCCAGTTGAGATCACGGTTATACCTTTGGGTCATATGATATGAGGTGTCCCCGATGCCGGCAAATAGCAGAACTGGAAGTAGAAAGAGAAGCGATATTGTAAAAAAAAGTATGCTGTATTTTTTTTGCATTGCCGGGATATAATACATGGGAACTCTCCTTTGTCGGTTGGCGTACAGGTGGCGCGAAAAATGTCTCTTATGTAGAAGTGATTCCCTGGAAGAAAAAGGTTCAAAAATATAGTGTATCTTCGAATCTTTTTTCTTGCAGGCAGAAGCCTGATTTATCGGTAACTGTTGTAAAATCATGAGTAATCATGGAGTTTGATTACAGCCTGCCAAGCATTCGGGCGGCAAGTTCTTGCAGCAGGCCAAGCGATTTATCCCCGGCCTTGACCTCGATCCTGGCCGGGGCCAGCAGCAGGGCGCTGTCCCCTTTTTTTATATACAGCTCAGCCACCAGGCCGCCGGGGATGTCATATTTCGGTTCCGGCAGGGTAACGGCCATGGCGGCCTCGTCGCCGAGTCCGGGGACATCGACGGCCCGGTAGCCCTTGCCCAGGTTTTCCATCATTGTATGGGCGGAAATACCGTCGTCTCTGTGTACGGAGACGATCAGGCCGGAGAGGCCGGATCGGTTGAGATAGTTGCAGGTGGTATTGGGGCCGATGGTCTGTTTTTTCATGGTTTGCAACGTCGGAAAGGCTGCGGAGACCACTTTCAGGGCAATGAGAGTGCAGGGATCGATATCCGGCCTGGTGGCAGCCGGGACCATTTGGGGGAGGAGGCCGCAAAGTACAAAAAGCGGCGCCAGGAACATTGCGGCTGTCTTTATCACGTTCTTCCTCTTTTCATGGTTTCAGGATGCTTAATTCTTGTTGTCCTGTGCTTGGGTGCGTGGCTTTTTTTAAAAGGTTCATTTTTTTTCCTAAATTGAGCGATTTTCATTTTGCCCCAAGCTGTAGGTTTTGTGCTGTTTTATTGTAGTTAAGCCTACATGGGACAGCGCAAGGCCTGCAGATTGAGGATGAAATGGAAATCCCGTAGGGTTTCACCCCATCTGCAACACTTTTCTGCTGGTTCCACCGCTCCGCGGTGAACCGGATATCTCGGCGCTTACGCGGGTACGGCTATTTTGCAGCCAGGCAGGTAAAGAGGTGCCTGGTGGCCCG
>JALSNT010000542.1 GCA_026986885.1 Desulfobulbaceae bacterium | reverse complement strand
AGATAAGTAATCGTGTCCTGATGTTGAAAAAAAGACTTATCGGCACTACCTTCACCTTTTATGATACTTCCTTCACCAGTCTTGAAGGAGACAATGCCGCCCTGACCACTACGTTGCGCCTGAACCGAAAAACCGTTGACGACCGCATCGCCGATGCCTATGAACTGGACATTACCGCGAAAAAGATTGAGGGCAAGTGGCTGTTTTCTTCCTTTGCTGTGGTCGAATTTGTTGAAAGGTAAGCCGTGTAGGTCTGGTTGAGCTCCGCGAAAGCGGACATTGTCCGGTGGCTCCTCCAAACTTCCCGCCTCCGGCGGCAAACTCCGGGCAGACGACTGAATCACCGATAAAGCCGGCGTCGTGCCCCTTGAGCGATACAATGCGCCCCGGCATGAACACCGGAATTCAGGGGACACCATACTTAAGAAAAAGGGGACAGATTTATTTTATGCTGTCAGAAAAGCAGAAAATGGGGTCAAGCCTCCGGTTTACCGACAAATTGCCCCAAAGCCAAGCGATCTGATCAACGCACTGTTTGCGGTTTTTTCTTTTTCAGCAAACAGAGTGACCACCAGGAAGCGGCACAATGCGCCCCGGCATTAACCGGTTATTTTTTTAATGAATGATGCTGCATCAACGATCTGGGTGCCATGAGAATGCTTGAGAGAAAGCAGGTGGTTGTCACCTGAAACAATGTAATCCGCCTTGATCTCCAGGGCACAGGCAAGAAACTTGTTGTCAGTCGGATCATCAACGATCCTGCCTGTCTGGAAATCATCTCGTGCAACTATGGCTTTACGAAAAACAAGGCGGAAAAATCTTCTGACTGTTTCTTCATCATCTATGAGGTGTTTCTTAACTCGTGGATACTGTAAAACCCGGATAACTTCCTTCATGATCTCCAGGGATGTTCCGAGCTGGAATTGCTGTTGAATCCAAAGTTCCTGAAGCTGCGCTGTTACCGTGTTCCGGCCAAATAGTCCGCTGATAAAGAGGTTGGTGTCAATAACAGCAACAAGTTTATGCTCCACCAACTGGTTAACCTCTTTCCGGGGACGTTTCTTCAGCCCTTACCTCGGTTACTGCCTCATTGATAATGTCTTCAATTTCCTGCTCGGAATAATTAGGCGTCTTATTCCTGAACTTCTTCTGTACTTGGCGCATGTCTTCTTCCCAGCTGCGTTCTTTACTCTGGCCCGGCAGGATTTCCTCAATCCTGTTCTTAATGATGATGCTTTCAAGAACAGTCTTGACTGCATCTATATCACGAGAAGTCAGACTGGATACTGTTTCAAACTGTCGCAAAAGCTCCTTGTCCAGAATCCTACTGGCTGCAATTCTTTCATTGGTCTCAAAAATCAGTTCATCGGTTGATACGCCAAGCGTAAGAGCCAAATTCTTGATTACTTCCAGCGTGGGAGAAGAACTCCCTTTTTCATAGCGTCTAATCTGTGAAATACCCACTCCGGCCCGTTCAGCAAGTTCCTGTTGGGTCAACTGTTTATTTTTTCGGTACTTTATGAGCCTGTTTGCAAAGGACATGATAATCTATCTCCCTATATGGTTGATGAGATTATAACAGATATATATGATATTGGCTTGTTGAGCGTTTTGAGATCAGGGAAGTGCTTGACTGAATTGTTTCATATATAGTACATTATGTTTCATAAATGATCTATAATATTTTTTTTAACCTTTGCGAAATAAAAAGCCCGTCAAATTTTCTACCTCTGGCGAAAGAGCAAGATGAGGGGCTTCAATATTCCAACGGAGATCCAGCCTTTACATGCAGAGAAAATAGGAAACCAGGCTTCGGTGTTTGAGCTTGTAGACTTTCCCTCCATTTTCCCAATTATAAATTGTCATACCACTCACCCCGAGAAAATCGGCCAACTCATAACCGGCCCAACCCAGTTTCAACCTTTCCACTCTTAGTCGTTCTCCAAGGGTCATAGGTGGTAATGGTTGGGGATTATAGATAATTATTTTATATTTTACCTTTTGTATCTTTTTTGTAAAGGGTATCACACCCCTGTCCATGCGGCTTCCATGGTGATCCGCACAAGGAATGTATCTGCACCCAGATGCAGATACAGCGCTATCGTAACCGTCTTTCCGGGCCCTTGCTTGACCGGATAGATATTCAGGCCGAGGTGCCGCCGGTGCGGGTACAGGACATCGAGCGGGCCGAACCGGGCGAGACTTCCGCTGCCATCCGCAAACGGGTGAACGCGGCCCGTAAAATACAAAGTCTCCGTTTTGCCGGAGCGCCTGACATTCATTGCAATGCCCAGATGAGCACAAAGCTGCTGAAAAAACACTGCTCCCTTGATAAAGCTTCAAGCCGCCTGCTCCATCAGGCCATAGATAACCTGGGCCTGTCCGCCCGCGCTTATACCAGAATCCTTAAAATCAGCCGCACCATTGCCGACCTTGCCGGCAGCGGACAGATCACCGCCACCCATATCGGCGAAGCCATCCAGTACCGGCGCATCCAGTACGGGGCAGAGTGAGCCGTAAAAGCTGAAAACCAAAAATATGAAGTTCCCTTTTCCCCTTCTTTATTATTTCCCTCCCCTTGTTTCGTCCAGAAAGTCAACTCCGCACCCTTGACGCATGTACTACTGTGTCGTAGTTTTTACTTATCCATCGTTATTTAGCCTGGTAAGCGGCGTAAACGCCAATGGTTTGATGTAAATTACGAATACATCTACAGGCGATCTCTACAGGTATTTTTCATTCCTGGCCCCTGGCACGCCGGAAGCATAAAATTTTAAAAATTCAATGAAATATCGTACGGAAAAAGATTCTATCGGTGAAATCCAGGTGCCTGCAGAAGCGCTCTATGGGGCACAAACGCAGCGAAGTCGGCAAAATTTTCCAATCGGCGGCCAGAAAATGCCCAGGGAAATCATTCAGGCATACCTGATACTCAAAAAAGCCTGTTGTGTTGTTAATGTCGAGTTGAATGGTCTTTCCCCGGACAAGGCAGGCTTAATAACCAGGGTCTGTGATGAACTTCTTGAGAAAATACGGGATGATGAATTCTTTGCCAACCAGTTTCCACTTGCGGTATGGCAGACAGGTTCCGGCACCCAGACAAATATGAATGTAAACGAGGTGATTGCGGGTCTGGCAAAACTACTTGATCCATCTGTAAAACTCCATCCGAACGATGATATAAATCAGTCGCAATCCTCAAATGACACCTTCCCAACCGCCATGCATATGGCCGCATACACTAAATTTCATAAAGAGTTTCTGCCGGCTTTACAGTACTTGTGTGATGCTTTTGCCGTAAAAACAAAAGAATGGCATGATATCGTCAAAATAGGACGGACACATCTTATGGATGCAACACCGTTACGGCTTGGGGATGAATTCAGCGGCTACCTCAGCCAACTCCAGGATGCTTTGGCTATGTGCTTCTTTACCGGAGAGAGGCTTCTGGCACTATCTTTGGGAGGAACGGCTGTTGGCTCCGGCATGAATGCTCCGGAACAATTCGGCCACCGGACAGCTGAAAAAATTGCCGAGCTGACCGGCTATGCCTTTTACACCGCCCCAAACAAATTTGCGGTTTCATCCGCCCATGATGCCCTGGTTGGATTTTCATCCAGTCTCAAAGCTCTTGCCATGGCTCTGATGAAAATAGCAAATGATATTCGCTGGCTCGGTTCAGGACCACGAGCCGGGCTGGCGGAACTGGCATTGCCGGAAAATGAGCCTGGCTCGTCGATCATGCCGGGCAAGGTAAATCCGACCCAGTGCGAGGCATTAACCCAGGTTTGCGTGCAGGTATTTGGCAATGATGCAACGATTGCCTTTGCCGGCAGCCAGGGAAATTTTGAACTCAATGTCTATAAGCCGGTTATCATTTTCAATATCCTGCAGTCGCTTGATCTGTTGACGGACAGTATGCGAAGTTTTGCCGATCGCTGCGTTCTCGGACTCAAGGCGAATACAGAAATAATTACCGGAAATCTGGAAAGTTCTCTGATGCTGGTGACGGCGCTGACGAAGATGATCGGTTATGACCGGGCGGCAGCAATAGCCAAAAAAGCGCACAGGGAAAATACCACTCTAAAGGAGGCTGCCTTGAGTTCGGGATTGGTGAGTGCAAGGGAATTTGACGCCATTGTTGATCCAGGCAAAATGATCTGAGTCTCCATCCTTTTTCATGTTTTCTTCCTGGTGGTCCGTTTGTTGCAGTGCCACATTGTAGATAGTGATGCTGTCGATTATCCCTGATATTTATTTCCGAGGAGAAATACATATGAAAATTTTATTAGAAAGCAAATATTTTTTAATACAGATAGTTGTAACCCTGATATTTATTGTTTGTTTTGCAATGGGGACCAGTGTCCAGGCAGAAAATATTCTCTTGTTAACACTTCCGATTATCATGGCAGGTCATGGGCATAGCGGTGGTGGTACGGTCGGTGGTGGTACAGGTGGTAGTGGTACAGGTGGTGGCACCTCGCCTCCTGCAACTGGTGATTATGTAGTAATTGCCTGGAACGATCTGGGAATGCACTGTATTGACGAGAGTTTCGAAGACTTTGGGCTTTTGCCCCCCTATAATACACTGGTTGCCCAGGTGATCAAGCGTGGTAAAGAGCCAAAGATCGTTACCCGCGGCCTCAAGGTTACCTACCGAATTCTTGATAATACCAGCTCTGATACAAAAACGGATTTCTGGGACTTTGCTGGTCAGCTCTTTGGCGTGTCGCTGGCAAGCAACATGGGGCTGGCCGGGTTCGGCCTGCAGGGAAGCATGCGGGCTGAGCAGGATTCATTCATTGCTGAGGGCATTCCCCTGACGCCATTTAGTGACAGTGCACCCGACGTCCCGGCGCCATATCAAATTGCTGAAATCAAGGTTTTTGACTCGCAGGGCAATAAACTGGCCGCAACCCGGACCGTTGCACCGGTATCAACGGAAATAACCTGTAACGCCTGCCATGATGACCGGGGAAAGGCAAACCCGGGTATTGCAACAGGGGTTGTAAAACGAAACATTCTTACCCTTCACGACCAGAAAGAAGGTACCAGCCTCATGGCAAACAGGCCGATTCTGTGCGCAAACTGTCACGCCTCAGCAGCGCTGAATAAACCCGGCAAAGCAGGGTTACCGAGTCTCTCTAAAGCCATGCACGGGAAGCACAGGAAAATTGATGATGGAACCATGGCTGGAACCTGTTATCGTTGTCATCCGGGAACGCAGACCAAGTGCTTGCGGGGCATCATGTTTCAGAAAGGCCAGACCTGTCAGAGCTGCCATGGAAACCTGCGAGATATTGCAAGCAGCAGCCGGCGACCCTGGATTGATGAACCCAGATGTGGTCAGTGTCACGATTCTGCCTACAGCCAACCGGCCAACACCCTGTATCGCTTTTCCCGTGGACATCATGGGGTTTTCTGCCAGGCATGCCATGGCAGTCAGCACGCAATCTATCCGACGGTAAACCCGGAAGACAATGCCCAGTCCATACGTTTGCAGGGACACGGGGGAACCATTGATACCTGTCGGGTCTGCCATACCAATGATCCGGACGCAGGGGAAGGCCCCCATGGTGGTGGAAGCGACGATTAAGACGTCAAGTCAAAACAAATAAACGCTTCGGAAAAAGGTTTTGTCCGGGCCTTTTCCGGGAAGTACGAAAAAAGACCTTGTCCATGTCCGGCGAGGTCTTTTTTAGATTTCCACCCTGTTTCTTCCATTTTCCTTGGCCCTGTACAGGGCTTTGTCACTGTGTTCAACCAGTATATTGCGAGTGAAAGAATCATCCTCCAGGCCTTCGCTGGACGAAATTCCACAGCTGATGGTTATAGCCAGGGTGTGTTTACCACAGTTGACTTCCAGCTGTTCAATACCTCTCCGTACCCGCTGGGCCAGCACTTTGGCGCTAATTAGACCTGTCTCCGGCAGAATTATGGCAAATTCTTCGCCACCATAGCGGGCTACCATGTCGCAGCGCCGGACCAGTTTCACCAGGGTGCTGCCGACTTCCTGCAGTACCTGGTCACCAGCCGGGTGACCAAATTGATCATTTACCTTTTTGAAAAAATCAATATCTATCATGAGTAATGACAGTGGATGATCATATCTCCTGGCCCGTTCAATCTCTGATTCCAGGGCTTCCTGGAAATATCTGTGATTATACAAGCCGGTCAGCCCGTCCCGGAATGCCAGCTCCCGCAGGCTGTCATTGGCCATTTTCAGCTCAAGGGCCAACTGCTCAGCGTTCTGTTTTGCCTGCTTTAATTCAAGGACTATCTGGGCATAAGAAAAATTCAGGCGTCCAAGTTCCTCGTTGGCCTGCTGCATGATCAGCGAGAATGGTTTGATCTCACCCGGATCAATGGAAAACAGGTCAAGGATTTCATGGGATTTTTCCCCAACGCTGTCAATCAGCCGATCTGTCTGCTCCTCTGTAAGCCGGTACTGTTTTTTCAGGCCCTTGTGGACCTGTACACACTTGCTGTTACTGTGGATGCCGTGATAAATGGCGGCAATCTTATCTGCAAACTGCAGAATCATGGCGGCATCTTTATAGGGGCCGTCTATACTGTCGGCGTGATGATAGAGAATGGGCTGGTGAATGGTTTCCGGCAGGCTCCAGGTGGCAAGCAGATGATTGCCGACTTCACTGTGATCAAAGCCGAATTTCTCCTGCTCAATGTGAGATGTTGTTTTGCCGGTCACCCGTTTTTCGTCTTGAAGAGCAATATAGGTGGCGGTATCGGAGAGATAGAGGAGAAGAACACCAATATCCTGCAGCAGGGCAGTGACAAACAGGTCTTGATCATGTATGCCGATTTCCTCGGCCAGGGTTTCAGCCGCTACCGCTGCCGTAATGGCCCGGCGCCAGAAATGGGTTAAATCAAAGCTTCCCTGGGGAGCATCCTGAAAATCCTGAACAATGACAAAAGAAAGGGCTATGTTTTTCAGAGCATTGGTGCCGATGAGCGCCGTGGCCTGGCTTAACGAGTCGACCGGATTAGGAAATCCGTACAGGGAGGAGTTGGCTATTTTCAGGATGCGGACGGTCAGCGCCGGATCGGCTGAAATGATCCTGGCCAGCTCGTCAAACGAATTTTCATCCTGCCGAACTGCTTCCAGGATTTTCAGGGCTATGGCCGGTGGTGATGGTAATTTTATCTTTTCTTCAAAAAAATCTTCAATAGTTGCCATGGATACCTGCACCTGAATTGAGCGTTTCATCCCATCTGCAAATAAAACAAGATAAATGATTAAGATTGTGTTCTTTTACAAATGTAGCAGATGGAGGGTGAAACCCTACGGGATTTCCATTTCATCCCCAATCTGCAGACCTTGCGCCGTTCCATTTAGGCTGAACTACAATGAAACGGCTTGAAACCTGCAGCCTGGGGCGCAATGAAAATCGCTCAATTCAGGCTGCATAAAGTTTCAAGGGCCGGCGCTGGAGAGGAATTGTCATTAAAAAGTAATGGCGAAAGAAGGGGAAAATTTGTAACTCTTCTTAAAAGCAATTAAATGATTCACCGCTGAAAAATGCAATGGAAAAATCATTTTTTTTAAATATTTTTTCGTGTATTCAGCATCTTCTCCTATGACGTCGAATGCAGGAGTTATCATCAATTGGATTCAGAGAACTCAACTGCAGTACTACAGAGCATCTCAATTTGTCTGTTACAGAGGTTTTTGGGTGAGCCCATGAATTGACAGCATTTTCCTTCTTTATTTTTCTTGTTGCGAATTATTATCGTTTTTATGCTGAGCCATCTTTGATTTTGTTGATAATTTCTTTGCTGTTTTTTTGTTTTCTTTCAGCAAAGCAGCTACCTTAGCCGAGCATCGTTCTCCATTACAGGAACCATCGCCGATGCCGGTTTTACCGGCAACCTTTTCAAAACTGTCGGCACCTTGTTCAATGGCCTCAAGCAGACGGATGAGTTTGATGCCTTTGCAGATACAGCCGGGCTTAAGCCCGGCCATTATTTTTGCATCGGGTTGCATGGTTTTTTTATTATAATTTTTTATCTTGGTCGTGCAGTTGTTGAAAAATGTTCAGGGCAAGAATCTCTCCTATGCCCCTGACT
>JALSNT010000541.1 GCA_026986885.1 Desulfobulbaceae bacterium | reverse complement strand
ATGCATCGGGCCTTGGCTGGGTCCTTCAAAGAATGCGAATGGAAGCGTGACGTTAATCGGGGAGTTACAGAAAAAAGAATTCGCCACGTCGAATTTTTCTTGACAAAGCCTTCTCATGGAAGCGAGCACAGCGAGACTCCGGATGGGGTGAAACGCTCAATTTAGGTATGCCAAAAGTGCGGACAACCCATCTTGTAACTCATCGACCAGGTTTCTAACTTTATCCCGTTCATTTTTCCCGGCAAGGGTTTCGATTTGTATGGCTTGCTCAGCTTCATTATGCAGGCCGAGCATAACCAGAGACCCTTTAATCTTATGAGCCCTGGCGGCAACCGATTCCATATCACCGGCCGACAATGCCTGTTCCATATCTGCAAGATCACGGCGAAGGGTATCAAGAGCCGTCTGCAGCAGTTTTTCAAACTGCTGTTCACTGAAATTATACATGGAACGTAGATGACTGCGGGCCGCAGCCACAGCGCCGACGTCATCGTTTCCAGAAGCTACGGATTGCTCCTCAATAACGGTAGACTGAGACATTGATTGTTCAGTATTATCCGCGCTGAATTCGGCCAGAACCCGGCTGACTTCATAGGGCTGCAAAGGCTTGCTCAGATAATCATCCATTCCGGCAGCAAAACACCTCTCCCGGTCGGCCCTCATAACGTTTGCCGTCAAGGCGACAATCGGCGTATAGCTGCCTTTTATCGTCTCTCTAAGTCGGTCTAACAAATTACGCAGATCTTCGTTTTCCTCCCTGATGTTTTCTCCCTGCTCACAACGTCGTATCAGCCGGCTGGCTGTAATCCCATCCATTTCCGGCATCTGCATATCCATCAGAATAAGATCAAATCTTTCGGAAACCATTTTTTTCAGGGCTTCTATTCCGTTTTCGGCCAGTGTTATCCGATGTCCCGCCTGTTCCAGGGTCATCTGGGCCACTTCCCGGTTGGTTTCGTTATCCTCGGCGACCAGAATGGATAACGACCCTGTATTTTCCATTTCAACCACGGATTTCCGTTCGTAGCAGGCCAACTGTTCAACTGTTCCTATGCCCAGCTCCACGGTAAAGGAAAAAACACTTCCCTTCCCCTCCTCACTTTCCAGTTGAATGGAGCCGTTCATCAAGGAGCATAACTCTTTACAGATGGCAAGACCAAGCCCGGTGCCGCCGAAATTTCTGGTTATTGAGATGTCGGCCTGTACAAACGACTGGAATATTTCCTCTTGTTTTTCCCTGGCCACACCGGCGCCGCTGTCTTCAACCCGGCAGAGAAGAACGGCCCTGTCCCCGGTTTTGCTTTCCAGCTCAATACTGGCGGCTATAAAGCCATGCCGGGTGAACTTAAAGCTGTTACTCACAAGATTGGTCAGTATCTGTCGCAGCCGCAAATGATCACCGACAAGCACATCAGGTACTTCAGGGGCAAGAGCTGTTGTAAACTCAACGGCGCCCTCGGACACCTGCACAGAAAACATACTTTTGAGTTGATCCAGCATCCCGGCAGGAGAAAATGGTTGATTCTCCAGCTCAAGCTGACCGGCTTCTATTTTTGATAAATCCAGTAGATCATTGAGGAGATTGAGAAGAAAATCGGAGGAATGCCGGGCACTGCGTAACATTTTTCTCTGTTCATCTTCAAGACTGGTTCCGGCGAGCAGACGCAACATGCCGATAATGCCATTTAAAGGCGTACGAATTTCATGACTCATATTGGCCAGGAAATAGCTCTTGGCCAGATTTGCCTTTTCCGCATTGTCCTTGGCAAGCCGTAATTTTCGCATCACGGTTCTTAAGACGGAAACATCGGTAAACATGGCAAAGGCACCGGACC
>JALSNT010000540.1 GCA_026986885.1 Desulfobulbaceae bacterium | reverse complement strand
TTAGAAAAATATGGTTTTTTGTTGATGATGAACTTAGGATATTACGGACGGTTCTTTTTCCAAGAGCAGTTTTTTGTTGCGAGAATATCCACTGTTCTGTGTAAAATATATTTACCTTGATATATATTCAAATAACTATTGTGTCGCCTATCTATTTGTTTTTCTAAACTAGAATAGAAAAATAAAGCATTATTCACCTGTGACAGGTTGTAATTCATTGTAAGGAATCATTATGGATACAACAAAATTATTTATTAATGGGCGTAGCCAAGCTGTACGCTTACCGAAGTTATATCGCTTTGAAGGTACAGAGGTGTTTGTCAAAAAAACACCAGAGGGGGTACTCTTAATCCCGAAAGACAACTCTGCATGGGATGTATGGGAGAAAAATATAAAGAAATATAAAAAGCCTTTCATGACTGAACGAAATCAGCCTCAGGCACAACAGGAAAGAGAAGGATTGGATGAGATATTTGATTGATACAAATATATGCATTTATATTATGAATAATCATCCTGCTGAAGTATTGGATAAGTTTAAGAATGTAGATGTTGGAGAAGTTGGTATATCTTCTATCTCGGTCTCAGAACTGCATTATGGAGTTTTTAAAAGTAAAAAAATTAAACAAAATATTACGCGATTAGAAGAGTTTCTTTATCCATTTGAAATTTCATCTTATGATGAAATTGCATCAAAAGAATATGGGAAAATACGTTCACGGCTTGAAAAAAGAGGTAAGGTTATTGGCCCCCTTGATATGTTAATTGCTGCCCATGCGATTAGCAAAGATTTAACGCTAATCACTAATAATACAAAAGAATTTGATATAATAGAAAGATTGAAAGTTGAGAATTGGATAAAAAAATAATCACAGAACAATCGCATTAAAGGGACGGCAATAACTCGGTGGTTTTACCAAACACTGTCTTACACTCCAAGTTCATTGGTTGATCAAAAGTTTGTGTCTCACACTCTTGCCGCCCCTTATGCGTGCCGTTACTGATATTTTTCCCTCATACTGCTTTTAAGTCTATTTTTTACTCAATATTTTTTTAACGGCTATCAATTGTTCCATCTCCGCCGGCAAAATTTCCTGGACACTTTTCTGTGTACCCTTGCATTTATATTTTTGATTTCTCCTCAGGTCTGCGGGGCGGTTGGCCTTTCCGTAACCATTAAGGGGATCAAGGGCCAACTCTATGCCAACAGCATGGCCCGGTTGAGGATTGTATCTCTCGTCCATAAAAAAGATATACCTCTTTATGAAATCAGGAGGCTGCACAACCGGGCCTCCCGCGATATTGCCGAAGCCCTGGCTCCCTATGGCTACTATTTAGTGCATGTTGACAAATCGTTATCCTGTAATGACAAGAGCTGCCACGCTGAATATATCGTCAAGCCCGGCAAGGTCGTCAAGGTCCGTCGGGTGACGATACGAGTTACGGGGCAGGGCGGAAAAGCACAATTTTTTAAGGAGTTGGTAAAACACTTTCCCCTGCATACCGGGGACCCCTTAGTTGACGGCCTGTACGAAGAAGGAAAGAAAAAAATTCTCACAACGGCCATGGTACACGGCTATGTTCATGCCCGGTTCATCGAACATGAAATTGTCGTGTATCGGCAAAAACAACAGGCTGATATCAGGCTTCTCCTTAAAACAGGTCCCCTGTATCGTTTTGGAGAAACAACAAGCACCCGCAATATTATTTCACCCACGCTGTTTCGGAGATTCCTTTCGTATCGACAGGGAGATGTCTATTCATTCAAGTTGCTGGATCAGTTGCAATCCGATCTCTTTTCCACGGGATATTTCAGCCGGGTTGTGGTGGCGCCGCAATTCTCCAGGATCCACGACCGGGAGATTCCAGTGGTGGTGCGGTTAGTGCCGGCAAAAAGGAATCGATACAGCATTGGCCTTGGTTATGGAACCGATACCGGGGCTAATGTTAGTTTCTTATGGAAAAACAAGATATTAAATAAATTCGGCCATAAACCATCCCTTAATCTGCAACTGTTTGACCAGGGCAGTCGTCTCAATGCCGGATACGCCATTCCTGTTATGGATCCACGTTATGACGTGGTAAATTTGAATCTTCAGTCCATTGTCGACAACTGGCATGACACCAGGAGTAAATTGCTGTCACTGGGTATATCCGCGAATCATAATACACCGAAAAAACAATACGGGGTCGGGGTCGAATATCGGAAAGAACGTTACCGGGTCGGTGTTACCACAGGAGATGCGGAATTATTGATGGGCAGCAGTAGTTTGAATTTTATTTTTGCCAAAAGTCGTCTTCATCCCAAAGACGGGATACGTATAGGCGGGACCGTTAAGGGAGCGTATAAGGCATTTTTATCCAGCGCTGATTTTCTTCAATGTACAGTGAGCGGAAAGGCGATTGTCACCCCTGTTGACAAATGGCGCATTATCGGACGTTCCACCATCGGTGTCACATTGATGACATCGATTCACGATCTTCCCCCCTCGCTCAGGTTTTATGCCGGTGGCGAGCAAAGTGTGCGTGGTTACGCCTATAAAGAACTTGGTCCCGTGGACGCTTCCGGAACGGTTATCGGTGGTCGTTATTTATGTGTAAGCAGTATTGAGCTGGAGAGATACCTGACTTCAATGTGGAGCGTAGCGGCATTTTATGATGTGGGGAACGCCTTTGATGATATTCATGTCGCCTTCAAACATGGTATCGGCATGGGCGTTCGCATGAATATGCCCTTTGGTCAGATACGTATGGATGTTGCCAGAGCGCTTTCGACGAGTAATCACCCCTTTCGAATCTATTTGTCGGTGGGCGCTGACCTATGAATGTTGTGCGTCGGCTGAAAGTGTGCTTGTTGCTTCTGTTGCTGGTGCTTGTTTCGCTCGCAGCGATTTTAACAACCAGAAGCGGATTGCGGATCCTGGTAAAGACCTGCGATATTCTTGCCGGTCCTGCTTTTACAGTTGGTCGGGTGCGGGGCACATTTTTTCATGCATGGCGTCTGGACAGGGTGGAGATAAGGCTCAAGACGTTTGGCAATATTTCAATTGATACCTTGAGCTGCAACTGGAACATCAGGGGGATCCGGCACCCGACACTTCAGTTGAGCAGCGTTCGGGCTGAAGGTGTACGGATCCATCTGATTTCAAAACAAACCGACGAATTAGATAGAGGTCCGGCGCAGCTTCCCGTCGTTCACTTTCCCGTTGAATTTCGAGTTGAAGACATGCAGGTTCTCCGAATAAAAATGTATTTCTCCGGGAATAAAAGACCTGTTGTCGTTGATAGATGTGTTCTACGTGCGGTCGGAACCGGTAACCGGCTCTCCATCAAGCAGCTCACCGTGGATTCCCCGAAGTATGGCGCAACGCTCAAGGCAGACCTTCATCTTCATGACCGTTGGCCGTTGGAAATCCATGGCCGCTGGAAAATGATTGGGGTGCAGTCAGGCGATACCGCAGGGTCCTTTACGACAAAGGGTGATGTGGAATCCATGCGTATTTCTGTTGAGGTCGCCAAACCATTTGTCGCCGATATCCATGGCCGGTTAACGGGAATACTGCATGATCCGCACTGGCGGATCACGGGAAAAATAAAAGAGTTTCAGGCTAATGATGTGGGTCTTGCCTCGCCGTTAAAGGGGAAGATCACGGGATTTACGGCATCCGGCACGGGAACGTCGTATTCCGGTGAGCTGACGGCCGATATGCACTGGTCGGGGTATCCGGATATACGTTGCCGCCTGCAGGCCCACGGTGACCGACGTCGTTTGCAGGTTGATTCCCTGAAAATGTTTCTTCCCAAGGGAGGTCTTGCCGCTGAGGGCTGGATCGAGTGGGGAAACGGTATTTCGTGGCAGGTTGAACTTCAGGGAAATGATGTGGATCCCGCGGTTGTTTTCCCGCAATGGCCGGGAGATATTTACGCGCTATTTTCCAGTCGGGGTACATGGTCCGACGGGAAGCTTACGGCGGCATTAACCATAAAACACCTGCAGGGCAGCCTGAGAGGGCGACATTTTACAGCAGGCGGTGAACTGTATTTACACGATAAAACAGTGCGGATCAATGGACTGCATCTCCAGTCCGGATCTACCTTGTGCCGAGTGAATGGACGGATAGGTAAACAGTTTGCCTGTATTTTCGGTATGGATTCGGATGCGTTGTCGGATATTGTACCCGGAAGCAGCGGCAGTTTACATGTGCATGGAGCCTTGACGGGTACGCGTATGCATCCCTGGTTACGTTCGACCATAACCGGAACCGCGTTGCAACGAGGAAAATATTCTCTGCGCCGTTTACGGGCATCGGTCAATATGGATTTTTCAGCCGATGGCGCTCTTGGCTTGTCCGTGCAGGGCAAAGATGGAATCTTTGACGGCAAAGTCCTCAATACCATACGTTGCACAGTGTCTGGTACTGATCACAAACACCAGATACGCTTTCTGCTGCGCGGCAGCCCCGGAGATGTGGATATGGCAGCCGATGGCACAATATCAGAAGGTGTATGGCAGGGTAAGATAACAAAAATTATCGTTCAGCACAGCAGCCTGGGGCAGTGGTCACTTGAAAAAAATGCTGACTTGACCTGCGGCAAGAATTTTTGCGCGCTTTCGGCAGTACATCTCAAGCGGAACCAGGCAAAAATGGTTTTTGCCGGTCAGTGGCAGCGGTCATCCGGTTGGCAGTTTCGTGGTTCGGTACGTCATTTTGCCCTGAAGTATCTGCATACATTGAATGCGGTATTCGGGGAATTAGACGGTACGCTGCGGGCATCCGTGCGGGCTGGGGGAACGGGAACGCATGTTCAGCGGGGGAAACTGGATATCACGATTCCCGCAATGTATGGACATACAAATAATATTGGCGACAACGGGAGAAAGAATTGGCGCTTGCTGGATACCTCAGTACATGCACAACTGGCAGATGGGACCGCCGATATACGGGCGCAAACAAAGATGCCGGGTGCCGGTAATGCCGATGTTACAATCAGCGTGGAACATGTAAACGATGTGATGAAACCGGAGACGATGTCTCTTTCCGGAACCGCAGACGCACATTTGTCCAGACTTGATTTTCTTGCTCCGTTGAGTGGCTATTTCCTCAGCGGTTCTGGTCGGCTGACAGGCCATTATAATATCAGTGGAACCCTGGCGCATCCCTCCCTGAGCGGGGACATGGCCCTGGTCGATGGTAACATTCAAGTCCCGGCAGCAGGGATTACCGTGCAGGATGCACGTGTTAAAATCGTCGGAACCGGCATTGAAAACAACGTGGATCTGCGTCTTGTTTCCGGTGGGGGGGAGCTGAGAATGCGGGGAAAAATCGGCCATGATCCGGGGCAGGGATGGTATGGCAACTGGAGTATGAAGGGGGACAACGTGCAAGTGGTTCACCTGCCGGAATACGAGGTTCGGGCCTCTCCCGACCTGCGTTGCGTGTACGGGCAGACAGGTTTGCATATTACTGGGTCTGTTATTATACCCCGTGCCCATATTGCTCCCGTACGCCTTCAGGGCGTTGTCTCTCCTTCTCCTGATGTGGTTGTTATTGACGCAACCGGCTCAATAAAAAAAGATACCCTGCCGATATCAACTAATCTTACCATTATCATGGGAAAAAATGTCGAACTGGATGCCTTTGGTATCAAAGGACTGCTTGGCGGCAGTGTAGAGGTTATACGAAAGCCGGGTGAGGATGCCATCGGTATCGGCAGTCTGCAACTTCGTGAGGCAACGTATAATCTGAGGGGATCCGTTCTGAAGATCGAGAACGGCCAGGTTTTTTATCAGGGTGGGCCATTGGATGATCCCAATGTTGACGTCCGGGCGGATACCAAGGTGCAGGGAAAGATTGTCGGTGTCCAGCTTAGTGGACGGATTTCCAAAATGAAAATAGACCTCTTTTCAAGCCCTTCCATGGATGAATCCGATATTCTGGCGTATTTGTTGGTTGGTCATAATTTGTCCCAAAGTGACGGCACGGAACCGTCTCTATTAGGCACGGCCGTCTCTGCCTTGACCATGGGCGTGGGTGATTCTGTGCTTGCTGCCCTTGAAAAGAAAACAGGTCTTGATGTAAGCCTGGAAAAGGGTGAAATCGCCTCAGGTTATTCGCTTGTGTTAAGCAAAAAAATTTATAAAAATCTATTTGTCAGTTACGGGAAAGGTTTGACGGATTCTGAAAGTATTTTTAAAATTCATTATCAATTACCCGATGGTTTTTCCATCGAGACGGAAAGCACTTCAACAACGGATAAGGTTGAAGTGTTCTGGTCCGTCGAACGTTGACATCAGATGGAGTCCTCCACCTGTTTCGATGTCTCGAAATGCTTTTCGAGGAGTTTTTCACCCATTTTCGGCGGCATATGGCCCAATGTATAATTATAATAAAAGTCAAAACTCCATTTCATGAGAAAGGGAATGGGGCCATCCAAGGTTTTGTCGATTTTTCCGCCAAATAGATAGGTTGAATAAATCATGGTTGCTTCTAATGGGCCACGATTCATTATACAGAGAATTGCGGGCTTGTACTCCGGTATTTTCACATTCCCGCCAAGCTCTCCGGCGATCATACTCGCGGCGATTTCCGCTTGCATGACCGCCAGGTGGCCCAGCTTCGGAACCGAGAGGGCGGTCGCGTCGCCGGCGGCAAAGATTTCCGGATAGTCAAGATGTCGCATCTGTTTATCCGTTGGAATAAATCCCTCATCATCACCTAATCCTGCATTTTGAATAAATGAATGGGCCTTGTATTCCGGAATGATAATGGTAAGGGCGCTTTCCATTGTTGAGCCGTCTTTGAAAACAACATGATCTCTTTTGATACAGGAAATCGTTTTATTTGTAACAACACGAATATCATGCTGTTTCAGCAGCGCTTCGGCGTCTTTATGGACATTGGCTCCGACATCCTCAAAGAAAATGTCTGCCGGAGTGAAAACTGTAATAGGACTTTTTTGGCGCAGCCCTTTATTTTTTAAATAATAGTCCAGCATAAAGATAATTTCTCCCACCGGGCCCTCACATGGAGTCATGAGCTTTGGCGCCTTTATCCGGGTACCGGCCTTGTACGGCACTGCGCCGGTAACGATCGGTCCACCTTCAAAATGTTGCAATCGTTCCCATAAGCGTGGTGCGTGGATATCATCGCAGACCGAATATCCATATTCTCCAAAGCCGGGTGTCGCGGCATAATTTTTGTTCACCCCGACAGCAATGAGTAAATAGTCATAGGAAAGTCGTTTGCCGTTATCAAGATATACTCGTCTTCCCTTCGGCTCGATTTTTTCAATTCCCGCCCGCAGGAAGGTGTAGCCCGAAGCGTCGGCGGCGGCCTGCAGAGAAAAACGCACATGTTTCACCGGCTCGCCATCCATGGCGACCTCCGGCAATCTGGGTTTGTTTAAACTGGTCTCTCTATTGTCACAAATGACGACGTCTATCTTGTCACCCATGGATTTTTTCAGGTTTTGCATTGCCGTAATACCGGCAAATCCTCCACCGAGAATAAGCACCCTGGGGCGATGGTTCCTTGTCGTTTTCAATGGTATTTTCCTGAAGGTTGAATTGATTGATGGTGCCACATTTTTCATTTTCAGTTGGTTGAAAGTTTTACATGCAACTCAATATATATAATTTATATGGAAAAAATCTATTTCTATTTTTAAATTTAAGCAATTTTCAACTTTTAAAAGATACGACTGTATTATACATGATAAAGGAAAAACGATACTCACAGAACAACGAAGAATGTGGGTAAATATTTCCCATGAAGTAATTGTCACTGTGTAATTTTTTTACATTTGATATTATTTTTATAAATAAACAAAAAAGTTATATGCGATCTATATGTTAGCATTTCACAGCGATATATCAAAAAAAATATTTGGCATGGTTCTGGCAAAAGGAAGAGGAGCGATAGCATCATACCTGTGAGAATCTATATGTTTTGCGCAAATAGATCGCGGTTTTGGTGTGTTTTTTGGTAATTCCTCACAGGGTAGCAGTCACCCTGCCTGTCTGATCCACTTCAGGTCAGGCTGTTGCTCTTTGAAATAACTGTCCATGGCATCGACCAGTACCTCAAAGGTGGATTTTCCCTGCAACCTG
>JALSNT010000539.1 GCA_026986885.1 Desulfobulbaceae bacterium | reverse complement strand
TATTGGGCGTTACGGTCCTGTCCGGGGAGTAATAATGGCCCTGTGGCGGATACTTCGATGTCACCCTTTTTCCCGTGGCGGATATGATCCCGTACGTTAACCACGGTTTATCCATATTCGCTGCATCTGTTTGTTGCAGCGTCATTTCTTAATTCAAGGATAGAAAATTCATGGATCTTCAACGAGCCTTTCTGGCAATTGTTTTATCGTTTATCATTCTCTTTGGTTACCAGTATCTCTTTGTCAAACCGGCGGTGAGGCAACAGCAGAACACTGTTGAGCAACAGGTGAAAAACGGGCAGACCGCGAGTAAACCTTCCGTCGTCCCGGAAAAAAAGCAGACTCCGGCGGTGGTAAAACCGGCGGTTGTTGAGCCGGTAGCTCCGGTTATTGCCGTGGATCCGGATGCACGGGATATTACCATAGAAACGCCGTTGTATACCGCTGTCCTCACTGAACAGGGAGGTGGATTTAAACATTTTATTCTCAAGAAATATCGAACGGAACTCGACAAGACTTCGCCGAATATGGACCTTGTTCCCGACAGCGGCATCGGCGAACTGCCGGTTGTTTTTTCTCTTGATAATGGAGCCGGTACGGATCTGCTTGTTTATCAGGCGGATAAAACCAAACTCACTCTTGCCGCCGGCGACGGGAGCCGTACCCTGACCATGAAGGCCAGGACGGCAGGCGGCGCAACCGTGACTCGAACACTGGTCTTTCACGCTAACAGCTATATGGTTGACATGACCTATACGGTTGCCAATTCCCAGGACGGTCCTCTGAAGGTTTCTCCCGCCGTCAGCATGCATAATACACCTTTTGCCCATGGCAGCAAAACCAGTCGCTATCTTTTCAGGGGACCGGCATTGTATGTGGACAACAAACTTAATCAGATTAAGCCCAAAAAACTGGCCGACGGCCCCAAGGTGTTCCAGGGTGATGTCAGCTGGGCCGGTTATGAAGATAACTATTTTATCGATGCTCTTCTTCCTTTGACCAAAGGCAATCATCTGGTTACCATCGGCGGGACAGAGAGCAGGATAAGGTCCGTTATTTCAGAGGGAGAGATTACCCTTGCCGCTGAGGATTCCGCTGACTATCGGTATAAGATGTATTTCGGTCCGAAGAAACTCTCCATCCTGAAAAAGGAAGATCATAATCTGGCCAAGGCCATTAACTTCGGCTGGTTTGATGTGCTGGCAAAGCCGACCCTCTGGCTGTTGAATTACCTTTATGGCTATATCGGCAATTACGGGGTTGCTATAATTATTGTTACCATTCTTATCAAAGGTACTTTCTGGCCCATTACCTCCAAGGGTATGCGGTCCATGAAAAATATGCAGAAGCTGCAGCCCAAGGTTGCCAAGCTTAAGGAGAAGTATAAGGACGATCCCACCAGAATGAATCAGGAGATGATGGCCCTGTACAAGACCTACAAGGTGAATCCCGTGGGCGGCTGTCTGCCGATGGTCATTCAGATTCCTTTTTTCTTTGCCCTGTATCGGGTACTGATGGCGGCAATTGAACTCAGGCACGCCCCTTTTATGTTGTGGATCACCGATCTTTCAGCTCCCGACCGCTTGATGGTGGGATTTGATATTCCCTATGTCCATGGTATCCCTGTATTGACGATATTAATGGGACTTTCCATGTACTTACAGCAGAAGATGACACCGACGACGGCCGATCCGACCCAGGCAAAAATCATGCAGTTCCTGCCGGTGGTGTTTACCTTTATGTTTATTAACTTTTCTTCGGGGCTGGTTTTATACTGGTTTGTCAATAATCTGCTTTCCATCCTTCAGCAGCAACTCATCAATCGACAGATAAAGGCGGCAGCAT
>JALSNT010000538.1 GCA_026986885.1 Desulfobulbaceae bacterium | reverse complement strand
GCTTATCGTCGGCAGCAGAAACGGGCGCTGCCTGCAGGAGAGCAGGAAGCAGTACATTGAAAAACAGGAGAATGACAAATGGAAGCTGCAACCATGTTTTCATGCTGAAAGTGTACCATTATCCGGAGGTTGATACAACCTGAATTGAGCGATTTTCATTTCGTCCCAATCTGCTGGTTTTGTGCTGTTTCATCGGAGTCTCGTTCCTCGCTTACCTGTAGTTAATCCTACATGTGACAGCGCAGGTAAGCGAGGAACGAGACTCCGAGGCATGCAGATTGGGTGAAAGGCTCAACTGAGGTGTGAATTACCCTGCTGACCAAGCAATTTGCTGAGATTGCCTGTAATTATTTTTTGATCCTTAAGGGAAAGGGTACCTGTTTTTTTTAATATCAACCTGGAATCCAGGGTAAATAATTTCATCCGAACTTTAGACGGTGAAGACAAACCGGCTTTTTTTAAACTTCCGATTTTTGAATCCAGCGGCCAGGGGGAATTTTTTTCACTGGTTATCATTGCCAGAACGCAATTTTCGGTTTCTTTATTAAAAGAATCGTTATCTGAAAGCACCAGAGCAGGACGGCGTTTAGTAGCGTTTCGATCTGTAAAAGGAAAGGGAACCACTACAACATCAAATTTCTTATAAGTCACCATACGCCTCTTCATCATTTTTTGAGGACCATTCGGAAAGCGTACCCTCTAATGCCCGGAGAAATTCAAGATCCAGCGGGGTTGCTTTGCGGACAACGACCTTTTTGTTGTCATCGATTTCAAAAATGACCGAATCCCCGGGACGGACCCCTAAAAAATCTCTAATGGGGCCGGGAATCGTCGTCTGGCTTTTTGTGGTCAATTTACTTGAAATTGTTACGCTCATTTTCGCTCTCTGTAAATGTATAGTTTTTACGAGACCATCATCTATGAATAGTATAGGTAATACAGTATTACTGTAATGTCAATTTCTGTGTCTGTTGATGATGCTTTCCATTATCGGATTTATCCGGCTGCTGATAAAGGGATGATAACACCTGAATTGAACGTTTCATTCATCCGGAGCCTGCGCGCAGCGAAGCTTACCTGCAAATTAAAAAAGATAAATGATTATAAATCTTTTTTTTAAAAAAATTGTTGCCGATAAATGAAAATCGCTCAATTCCGGCACAAGGAAAATACCAGTCGGTCCGTGCTTCCCCTTGTCGGAGACGGGACAATTGGGTATAGAGCAGGTGGTATTGTCGCGAAAACCGCAGCCGCCTGCTACCGTTTCCGAAGAGAATTATCTGTCTCGGGTCAGTGGCGGTTTAGAGGTTTTTGTTTTGTAATCGTATCAGAGAGGAGCAGAGATGGGCGCATACGAGAAGGTGTTCAAACAGAGTATAGAAAATCCGGAAGAGTTCTGGGGCAGGGCCGCAGAGGGAATAGATTGGTATAAGAAATGGGATACGGTGCTTGACCGTTCCAACCCGCCCATCTACCGCTGGTTTCGCGGTGGAAAACTGAATACCTGTTATAATGCCGTTGACCGGCATGTGGAAAACGGTCGCGGCGACCAGGCGGCAATCATCTATGATTCGCCGGTAACCGATACCATTGGCAAAATCACCTATAAGGAGTTGCAGCAACAGGTGGCCGTTTTTGCCGGCGCCCTGCAAAACCAGGGAGTACGGAAGGGCGATACGGTCGTTATCTATATGCCGATGATCCCCGAGGCCCTGGTGGCCATGTTAGCCTGCGCCCGTCTCGGAGCGGTGCATTCGGTGGTCTTCGGCGGCTTTGCCGCCAATGAGCTGGCCATCCGTATCGACCACGCCCAGCCCAGAGCCATTGTCATTGCCTCGGGCGCCATTGAGGGCAAAAAAA
>JALSNT010000537.1 GCA_026986885.1 Desulfobulbaceae bacterium | reverse complement strand
AGATGTGGATATCCTGGAAGAACTGCAGGGAACTGTAAAAAAATTTGATGATCCCTGCGAACCGGTTGCGGAAGATGAGTGGGACATTTTTTGATGATTGTTCTTGATACCCATGTCTGGATCTGGTGGCTTGGTGACAAAACAAAACTATCATCAATATCCATGCAGCGTATTGAAGATGAGCTGGAGCAGAATTCAACCATTGTTCTTTCTTCTATAAGTGTTTGGGAAATTGCCATGCTCGTTGGAAAAGGCCGTCTTGAATTAACACTTAATGTTCGTGACTGGATCAGAAAGACGGAAGGGTTGCCCTTTGTCCGTTTTGTCCCCGTTGATAACACTATTATGCTGCGATCCGTTGAATTACCCGGCAAATTTCATAATGATACTGCCGATAGGATTATAGTCGCCACTGCAATGACCATGGGACTGCCGATTGTGACCAAGGATAAAAAAATTCAATTTTATGAATATGTCGAGACCTGTTGGTAAGCTGATGGCAGAAGACAGAGGACGGTTGCGGAAGATGAGTGGGATATTTTTGGGAAAGATATGAAAGAGTTGCACGTTGAAGATTCAATTGTCGTTGGTCTTGGTGAGCGCAGTTATCCCATCGTGTTCAGGCATGGACTGTTACCGACGTTAGGCAGCGAGTTAAAGAAAAAAAATATCGGTAATCGTTATTGCATCATCAGTGATGACCATGTGGCCGGGTTGTATGGCGAACCACTCATACGTTCATTGTCGGCAAACGGTTTTCGTTGCGAAATCCTGACCTTTCCCCATGGGGAGGCCAGTAAAAAGCTTGCAACCATTTCAGCCCTTGCATCTCAACTGGCCCAAAAGGGCTTTGATCGGGGAGATGCGCTCATTGCGCTTGGCGGCGGAGTCGCCGGGGACATGGCCGGTTTTCTGGCATCTATTTATATGCGTGGTATTCCCTTTATCCAGGTGCCGACAACCCTGCTTGCCCAGGTTGACAGTTCCGTAGGCGGTAAAACAGGCGTAGATATTCCGGAAGGAAAAAATTTAATAGGTACCTTTTACCAACCCCGGGCGGTTTATATTGATCCTGATGTTCTTACAACCTTGCCGAAACAGGAACTTCTTGGCGGCCTTGCCGAGGTGATCAAGTATGGTGTTATCCGGGACCGTGAATTTTTTGATTTTTTACGGGCAAACCGGACCGCAATTCTTGGGCTTGAAGACAGGGCTATCCTTCCCCTGCTTGCCCGCTGTTGTGAGATTAAGGCCCAGGTTGTGGAACAGGACGAGAAAGAAGGGGGACTGCGGCGAATATTAAATTTCGGCCACACCATCGGCCATGCGGTGGAGGCGGCCTCAAAGTTCAGTTTAATTCATGGGCTGGCCATATCGATCGGCATGCGTGCGGCCTGTGATCTGGCCGTTGCCGGCGGGCATCTTTCTGTGGAAAAAGCCGGCGAGGTCAGACAACTCTTGATAGATTTCGGCCTGCCGGTAGATGTGCCGCCGGAATTGGATCGTCATGAGATAAAGCAATTTCTGCTTACCGATAAAAAAACAGTCGGCGGCCGCGTGTTTTTTGTTTTGCCCCAGGATATCGGTAAGGTTATGATAACCGATGATGTTCCCGTTTCGCATATTGACGAGGTGCTTGACAGAAGCTTAAAAGGTTCAAGCGTTTAAAAAACGTTTGAACGCTTGAACCTTTGAACGCTTAAACGTTTCTTCAGGGGGAAAATATGCCGATTTATGAATTTTTTTGTCCTGACTGCAATACGATTTTCAATTTTTTCTCTAATAAAATAAATACGGAAAAACGACCTGATTGTCCAAAGTGCGCCCGCAAAGGCCTGGAGAAAAAAATATCTTCCTTTGC
>JALSNT010000536.1 GCA_026986885.1 Desulfobulbaceae bacterium | reverse complement strand
TTCGTCCAGGCGTGTAAAAAGGGAGAAGAGGGGGATGTGGACGCTGTTTTTCAGTACCCCCAAGGTGTTACGTTCTTTATCGGTACGGACGTCGAGAATAGTTGCCCGGATTTTTCCCTGCTGGGCGGCCCTGAATCTGTCGGCTGAGACTTCATTAACTCCCGGTCTGCGCCTCCATTGGACAGATGTCTGTACCGGACCGCTGACCACCCTGTTACCCCTCTTGATCCATCCACGTAAACCACCTTTTACCATGGCAACTCCTGAAAAACCTGCTTCTCTGATCTTTTTCAGTCCCAGGAGGCTGTCGGCCCGATGATCGCTGTAGATCACTATCGGCGCTTCGGCCGGAATCTTCCGTATTTTTTTATTTAACTGTTCCAGGGGCATGGAAATTGAGCCCTGTATCCTGCGAATACTATCTTCCTTCGGGGTCCTGAGATCAAGCAGAACCGGCTTGCCACTGAGGATAAACCCATCTTCGGCAACGAGCGGGTATCCTTTGGCAACCCATGCCTGCCGTCCTCCTGCCAGTATTCGTATCTCCGTGAAACCTTTTTGAACAGCCTTCTTTGCCAGGGCAATGCTTTGGTCGCAATCCGGCCAGCCGCAATACAATATCAGTGTCTCGTTTCGGTCAATGCCTGCAAGAACTTTGTCACTGCCGGAGGCGCATGCCGGAATTGAACGGGCACCCGGCAGGTGGTGGCCAAGGTACTCGTCGGCAGGTCCGGCATCAATGAGGAGGAAATCCCGGTGCGCGTCAATCTTTTTTTTCAGTTGCGCCACGGTAATGGTCTCCACCCCGGGGGCATAGACCGTTTCGCCCGGCTCAATAGAACCGGCGGTGCAGATCTTTTTTATTGTACTGTTTTGCGGTGTGGAATCCCTGCAGGTAACCCGGACCTCCTTACCCTTGACCGCATATTCCAACCCTCTGGTTCGAAAATCAATATGGACGGTTATTTTCTTCACCTGGTCGTCGTTTGAAGTTTTTATGACCAGAGTTTGCGGTCGATTTGATTTGCGTACTATGGTGCCTTTGTATATCCTGGGCCGTACAGTCGCCGGAATTGTCCGGTCATGGCCGATTTTCTGTCCGGGGACGCAGGCGGCAAGGCAACAGAGCAGCAGAAAAAAAGAGCAGCGGGCGAGTATATTCACGAAAGTTCTCCTGTGAATTCGGTGATCGGATTATGCTGATGTCAGCAAGTAGTACCAGGATTATTTTTAACGACAATGATTTTTTTGTAAAGTCGAGCAGGAAAATGGTGAAGCTTAACAAAGCAGATTTTCCTGTATCGACGTTCTAATGCCGGACAACTGCAGGATTCAGGTAAAAGGAGTATGCGAACATGGATAAGGTAACGGTACATATTCAGGGCCGGGATATTGATTTTGAAACGGCACGAAACCTGGCCCGGATCCTGGCCGAACAGGACAATGAAATGGCCACGCTGGTTTCCTGGAACGACGCGCTGCGCAATCAACATTCTCCCCAGTGTCTACAGTGTGAGATCAAGGGAGAGCCGGGTTGGGAAGTCTATGGCCGCAATCACCAGGGGCGCCTGCGCATCAGCATCAACGATGACACTTTTGTCTTTATTTATAGCTGAGCTTAATCTGAACACAATATTGTCCAACTTATTTCCGGACGGCCCCTAAGGGCTGAATTTGTTGCCGACGGTTGCACATTGTTTTTTATTCAACCCGGCGACAGAGATCTTCCACCTGCCGGCGGAGTTTTGCCAACCTTTTTTCAGATACCGGCACGGGAGTGCCAAGTTCCGGCGCAAAGACGGAGACCCTGAACTCTTCCACCATGCGGCGGTATTGTTTAACGGCATTTCTGCATTCCTCAT
>JALSNT010000535.1 GCA_026986885.1 Desulfobulbaceae bacterium | reverse complement strand
GTCACGGTGATCCAGCCATCTCCCTGTCATTATTACTCCGGCATGGGCGCCGGTATGCTGGGCGGCACGTATACTGCCGATGAGATCCGCTTCCAGACGAAAAAGGTGGTGGAAAAACAGGGCGGCAGCTTTATTCTGGACAGAGCCGCTACAATTGATCCGGAAAAAAGAGTGGTGATTCTTGAAGGCGGCAACCGGAAAATCGGCTATGATGTGCTTTCCTGCAATGCGGGTTCATATGTCCCGGAAAACCTGTTTTCCGCTTCTCCACACGATGCTGTTTTCCCGGTAAAACCCATCGAAGGGCTGGTCAGAGCAAGGGAGCTGATAGTCTGCCGGGGAAAGAGCAGCCCCTTAAGGGTGGTCATTGTCGGCGGCGGCCCGTCAGCCATGGAACTTGCCGGTAATATTCACCAACTGGCTGAAAAAGAAAATTTATCTGCAGTCACCATCACCATTATTGCCGGGCAGGCCATCCTGCCCCACGCTCCCAAACGGGTAAGCCTGCTGGTGGAGCGATCCCTGCGCAGGCGCGGCATCACCATCCTCACGGGTATGCGGGTGAAAAAAATAGCGAAAGATACCCTGGAACTATCCTCCGCCAAGAGCATGACCGCTGATATAATGTTTGCAGCCATCGGAGTGCGGCCCTCTGCAATTTTTGAAGAATCCGGGATGCAGATCGGCCCTGACGGCGGCCTGCGGGTCAACAAATACCTGCAGAGTGTCGCCCATAAGGAAATATTCGGCGGCGGTGACTGTATCTATTTTGAACCGCACCCCTTGGACAAGGTGGGCGTATATGCCGTCCGCCAGAACCCTGTTCTGCTGCACAATGTGATGGCCGCCATTGAAAAGCGACCGTTAAAAGAATTCCATCCCGGCGGCAAATATCTGCTTATCTATAACCTGGGTGACGGCTACGGAGTGGTGCAGAAATGGTCACTGTCTTTTGGCGGCCGCCTGCCGTTTCTGCTCAAAGATTACATCGACCGCAGGTTCATGCACAGCTATCAGGCGTTGGAGCAATAAGGCCGGCTCCTGTTTTTATCCGGTGGCCGATCAGACAAAACATACCTGACAAAACCGTTAGAATTCTTCTATCTGCTTTCTAAACCTGGCCAACTGGGCCGCCCTGATCTTTTCCATATCAAGGTGATAGATATCGGCGGGGAAGAGAAATTCGGCCACACCGGTATCAAAGATGCGTTTAACCTCATACTCGTCATGGGCCACATCCCGCTGATAGATATAGTTCAGGTATGATCTGTTGGTGTGAATAATAAACTCCACCCGCATGCCGCCGAGTCGGGCAAAGAATTTCAACATGGGAGTTTTTACCGAGCTGCCGGTGGCTGATCCCCCGTACCAGCCGCCGGTCAGGGTATCGGAAATATCTTCCAGGGTCATGAAGGAATCCGCCTTGACCGCGCTTCTGGTTAAATGACGGAGAAAACGTTTTACATCGCCAATCGAATTGAGTACCGCCATCAAGCCCAGCTCATCATCAACGGCAGTAGCGGGATTTTTTTCATTCTTACGCAGCAGTTTCAATACCTTGGCAGCCGGAGGTTTTTTTCTAATGGTCACATAAATGGGGATATCCCACCCCTCGTCATGGAAACGGCGCCGTTTGATAAGGGTAAGTTTTTCCCCGGCCACCGGGGCAATCCCGCGGGCTTCCTCTTCGGTAAGGACACAGACCTCCGTACAACTGAAATCCTTATCACTATGGCGGCTGTAGAGATAGCTTATCTCCAGATCCCCGATCTTTAAACTCGGACTCCAGACAAACATATTTAAAAAACCGAGAAAATCGGCAAATTTTTTTTCTATGCCCGTTTCCCGTTCCCGCTGGTCGAT
>JALSNT010000534.1 GCA_026986885.1 Desulfobulbaceae bacterium | reverse complement strand
GTTCTTTTGTCTTTCCGTTCCTCTGGCCGCCCGGGAAATTGATGGCGTACAGTTGCCGGAATCCATTGAGTTTGCGGGGAACAGACTAATTCTAAACGGCGTCGGTATCCGGACAAAATTCTTTTTTCACGTCTATGTCGGCGGTCTGTACCTGCAGAAAAAGACGCATGACGCAGCGGCAATTATTACCGCTGATGCGCCGATGCTGGTGCGGATGCATTTTATCTATGACGGTATATCACCGGAGAAAATGCGGCATGGCTGGCAAAAGGGTTTCCGGCGGCTGGCGCCCGATGCTGATGTACCCCTTAAACAGGCGATGGAGCGGTATACAAACCTTTTTTCAGTTACGGTTCGGGAAAATGACACCTATGATATCGGCTGGCTGCCGGGCAGGGGCCTGGAGGTACGCTTAAACGGCAAGCTTCTCGATGTTATAGATAATTTTCAGTTAAAAAAAGTTCTGTTTACCATCTGGCTGGGAAAAGATCCGGCTGACGTCGATTTGCAGGAGGGTTTGCTTGGCAAAAGCAAATAAAATTGCCGTCCTCGCCCTTACCGAAGGCGGAAACAGACAGGCCCGCAAGTTGACGCAATCTTTACCGGCTGCAAAACTCTTTTTCTGTCGCGGTCGACTTAAGCAAACCCTGCAGCAATGCTGGCGCCGATATGACGGCCTGATCTGTATCATGGCCACCGGTATTGTGGTGCGGACCCTGGCGCCTCTTCTCAAGGATAAACGCAGCGATCCGGCGGTGGTGGTCTGTGATGAGCAGGGCGATTATGCCGTCTCCCTGCTTTCGGGTCATCTCGGCGGCGGCAATGCGCTGGCCCGGCAGGTGGCGGCCGTCACCGGTGGGCAGGCTGTAATCACCACCGCATCCGAGGTGTTGGGAAGAACCGCTATTGACCTCTGGGCTCGTGATTTAGGGCTTGTTGTCACCGACAAAGAGCGGTTGACTCGGGCCATGGGCATACTGGTCAACAAGGGAGCGGTTACGCTCTACAGCGATTATCCACTACCGGCTCTGCCCGAAGATCTACGCCGACAGGATCAGTCTGAAACCGCTGATCTGGTTATTACCTGCCGGATCAATCTGCAGACAACCGGCGTCCTGCTGCATCCGCAGGCGCTGGTTGCCGGGATTGGTTGTAACCGCAATACCCCGGCAGCGGAGATTGAGGAGGCCCTGCGACAGGCCTGCGCGGAAAATAACCTTGCCCGGCAGGCGATTAAGAGTCTGGCCTCCATTGATCTCAAAAGTGATGAACAGGGACTGCTCGAGTTTAGTTGCAGGAACAGGCTGCCCATCGAGTTTTTTCATCGTGACCGGTTAAACGGGGTTGAAGGGGTGTCGACATCAGCCGTTGTGTTGAAGGCCACCGGGGCCAGGGGCGTGGCCGAACCGGCTGCCGTGCTGGCAAGCGGCGGCGGGCGGTTACTGGTAAAAAAGATGAAATGGGCCAATGTAACCGTGGCCATAGCTGAGATTCAGGATCCCTGGAAAGACAGCCACGGATAGGTATTTATTTTTACTCTTTTTATATTCGTGTTCATCCGGTGGCTTCTACGGCCTGCTCTGCCCGCAATCCTTAAGTCGTAGAGGAAGTAGGTCTGCTTGAGTGCAACGAAAGCGGACATTGGTGTGCCGGATAACTGTTCGCTTTCGTTGCACTCAAGCAGACCTGCAATGTGTCAAGATTTGTTTTATATGGCAGGAGTTAAACCACTAAACGGTACAATAAATAATGAAGGAAACACAACAACAGGCCGGGACTCTGGCAGTGGTCGGCGCCGGACCGGGAGCTGCAGACCTCATCACGCCCAGGGCGCGGTTGGCCATTCAACAGGCCGATGTGGTGGTGGGCTATAC
>JALSNT010000533.1 GCA_026986885.1 Desulfobulbaceae bacterium | reverse complement strand
TAAAAAAAAAACTTGAGCCAATAATCAAACTGAAGTTTCCTGATTTTTGTATATCCCATGGTCGTCGCAATGCGCTACCACTGGGCCAAAAGAATATATTTTTTACGGTGTTTGCCATGAAAACAGCAAAACCCTATTTTATTATTCCTTGACGCACGAATCCCTCTACATGGAAAACGTTTGATTTTTCAGCAACATACAAGGTGCAGTGAAAATCGCAAGAAAAACATAATCAGGAAACATCAGATATAAAAAATAGCCCGAAAAAACTAACGGATCACGGGGCAACACCCATCTCTTTTTCCTTTTCATGGACTGCCATCCTGGTCTTAATCGCCGTGTCTGGAATAAGCGACATGGAGTCAATGCCCAACTCAACCAGGAAGGTGGCAAATTCAGGAAAGTCGGATGGCCCCTGACCGCAGATACCGATCTTTCTCCCCCGTCGTTTGGCGGTTTTGATAACCATGCGAATCATTTCCTTAACCGACTCATCCCGTTCATCGGCAATACCGGCAATAAGTCCGGAATCACGATCAAGGCCATAAGTCAACTGGGTAAGATCATTGGAACCGATGGAAAAACCGTCAAAGATATCGGCAAAGGCATCGGCGGAGATAACGTTTGACGGAATCTCGCACATGACATACAGTTCAAGTCCGTTTTCGCCCTGCACCAGGCCACAGTCACGCATAACCTCAATGACCTTTTTCCCCTCTTCCGGCGTCCTGCAGAAAGGCACCATTAATTTAATATTGGTCAACCCCATATCGTTGCGTGCCTTGAGCAGTCCCTCGCACTCCAGCTCAAAGGCAGGCCGGTACTTGGGATCATAATAGCGGGAAGCGCCGCGCCAGCCGATCATCGGGTTTTCCTCTTCCGGTTCATATAAAGTGCCGCCGAGCAGATTGGCATACTCATTACTCTTGAAATCGGAAAGACGGACAATCACATCCTTGGGATAAAAACCTGCGGCTATCCGGCCGACGCCTTCGGCGACCTTGTCGATAAAAAATTGTTTCTTATCCGCATAAACGCCGGTGCGGGCATCAATTTCCCGGGCAACCGCCTGTTCTTCCGGATCACTGGATTTTTGTAATTCTTCATAGTTATACAGGGCCAGTGGATGGATGCCGATATGGGAATTAATAATGAACTCCTCCCGGGCCAGGCCCACGCCATCATTGGGAATCTGACATTCGATAAAGGCCTTTTCAGGAATAGCCAGATTCATCATGATCTTGGTTTTCGTTGCCGGCAGATTGCCCAGGTCAACACGTTCGACCTCAAATTTCAGCAACCCTTCGTAAACATAACCGGTTTCTCCTTCAGCGGAAGAAACAGTGACATCCTGTCCGGTCTTAATCTTTTCGGTTCCATCCACCGTACCGATAACACAGGGGATACCAAGCTCACGGGAAATAATGGCCGCATGGCAGGTCCGGCCGCCACGGTTGGTGACAATGGCACCGGCTATTTTCATAATCGGTTCCCAGTCGGGATCAGTCATATCGGTCACCAGCACTTCACCTTTTCTAAAGGAACCGATATCCTTGGCATCGGCAATGCAGTGGGCCGCACCCTGACCGATCTTAGTGCCGACAGCCAGTCCCTCGACCAGCACCTTTCCCTTCTCCCGCAGTTTGTATGTTTCCATGGCACCTTTACCGGCCTGGGAATGCACGGTTTCCGGGCGAGCCTGTACAATAAAGAGGTCACCGGTACCAACCTCTTTACCGTCACCATCCTTTGCCCACTCGATATCCATGCCCTTGCCGTAATGATCCTCGATAATACAGGCCCAGCGGGCAAGCTGGAGGATCTCGTCATCACTGATGACATAGGATTGCCGCTCTTCAGGAGTGGTTTCAACATTTATTACCGGCTCGTCGGTCGACGGGTCGTTGTCATAGATCATTTTAATTTCTTTGGAACCGACTTTTTTACCGACAATTGGTCGTTTGCCCTCTTTAAGCGTCGGTTTGAACACGTAATACTCGTCCGGATTCACCGCACCCTGAACCACATTTTCGCCAAGGCCCCAGGCACCGGTAATAAACACCGCATCTTCAAAACCGGATTCGGTATCAATTGAAAACATGACGCCTGAACATGCCGAGTCGGATCGAACCATTTTCTGTATGGTAATGGAGAGATAAACATCAAACTGACCAAAGCCCTGATGCTGCCGATAAGAGATGGCACGGTTGGTAAACAGGGAGGCAAAACATTTACGGCAGTTTTCAATTATATTTTCATAGCCGTGAATGTTAAGGTATGTCTCCTGCTGACCGGCAAAGGAGGCGTCGGGCAGGTCTTCCGCCGTTGCCGAAGAACGAACTGCGACATCGACATCTTTACCGTATTCATCCTCCATTTTTTTATAGGACTCGATAATGGCGTCACGAAGGTCATCGGGAAACTCGGCATGCCGGATAATATCACGGCATTTTGCTCCCCGTTTGGCCAGATTTTCCATATCTTCAATATCAAGATCGGCAAGCACGTCTCTTATCTGTTGTTCAACACCCGCCTCTTTCAGAAGATAGCGATAGGCATAGGCGGTTATGGCAAAACCATGGGGTACGGCCACACCTTTTGAAGTAAGATGTTGATACATTTCTCCAAGGGAGGCGTTTTTTCCTCCTACCAACGGCACATCTTCTATACCGATTTCATCAAACCAGAGAATAAATTTCTCATCGTGTGCTTGTCCCATCTTTTTCTCCCTTGCTGGTATAAATTTAGATATATTCTCCAATCTCTATCAATAAAAAATTTTTCTCTTCCGGTCAACCCAAACAATCATTTCTTTGCCTGGGCATTACCCTGCCCCCAAAAAACTATCGTCGCCGTGCCCCTCCGGATTTCCGTTTAAATTGATAAATAGATGCTTGCCGAAATGGATTTTCTTCCTTAGAGTAGTCTTTATCAGAAAAAACAGGAAGGAACAACTGCCGTGTCTGCCTTCCGATACAGTAATACTCTACCATAAAGGAACTATCATGTGGGAATATACGGATAAAGTACAACAACATTTCATGAATCCACAAAATGTCGGAGAACTGGAAAATCCCAGCGGCACCGGCGATGTTGGCTCCCTATCCTGCGGCGACGCACTGAAACTGACGATCAAGGTGGACGAAAATGGAATAATAACCGATGCCAAATTTAAAACCTTCGGCTGCGCATCGGCCATTGCCTCATCTTCCGTACTGACGGAAATCATCAAAGGCATGTCTATTGACGAAGCAGCTAAAATCACCAATGAAGACATCGCCGAAGCTTTAGGCGGCCTGCCAAAGGAAAAAATGCACTGCTCGGTTATGGGGCGTGAGGCACTGGAAGCCGCCATTGCCGATTACAAAGGGGTTATCCTTCCCATGGCCGAAGGAGAAGTCGTCTGCGAATGTTTTGGGGTGACGGATCTTGAAATTATCAGGGCCATTAAAGAATCGGACCTGCGCTCGGTGGAAGAAATCACCAACTTTACCAAGGCCGGTGGCGGCTGCGGAAAATGTGAAGACAGACTGCGTGAAATTCTCCAGCAGACTGTGGAGGGTATTGCTGCCGAAAAAACCCGGCCCCATAAAGACCAGCGGATGACCACCCTGCAGAAAATTAAAAAAATCGAGCAGGTACTGGAGCGGGAAATCAAGCCCACCCTGAAAAAAGACGGCGGTGACATTGAACTTGTGGATGTGGACGGCGATTTTGTTACCGTGTCTCTGCGCGGGGCCTGTTCCGGTTGCCAATCATCACGGACCACCTTAAAAGAATACGTAGAGAAAAAGCTGCGCGAGCAGGTTACCGACAGCCTGATTGTTGAAGAGGAGGATAAATAATGAACTGTCAAAGTGACAAGGTCATCTACATGGATAATAATGCCACCACCCGTATCGCGCCGGAGGTGGTCGACACCATGATGCCCTTTCTGACCGACTGTTACGGAAATCCCTCATCAATGCATACTTTCGGCGGCATGGTCGGGCGGGCGATAGAAAAGGCCCGTGCACAGGTAGCCGAACTTTTGGGTGCCGACCCCGAAGAAATCGTCTTTACAAGCTGCGGCACGGAAAGTGATTCCACTGCCATTTTGTCGGCCCTGCAGACCTATCCTGAAAAACGGCATGTTATTACCACCCGGGTTGAGCACCCGGCGGTAAAAAATCTATGCGAAAGCCTGACCCAGCTCACCGGTCACAAACATCGTACCACCAGGTTGATGGTCGACGCGGACGGCCTGCTTGATATGGAGAGTTACAAGCAGGCGCTTTCCGATGACACGGCCATTATTTCAATCATGTGGGCCAATAATGAAACAGGGGTTATTTTTCCTGTGGAGGAGATGGCAGCCATGGCTGCCGAGCGTGGTATGCTCTTTCACACGGACGCCGTCCAGGCCGTGGGCAAGATTCCAATAAATATGCGGGAAAACAACATTGATTTTCTTTCCCTTTCCGGCCACAAGCTGCACGCCCCCAAGGGAGTAGGCGTACTCTATATCCGCAAAGGCACCCCTTTTGTTCCCTTCTTAAACGGCGGCCATCAGGAGCGGGGCAGACGCGGCGGCACGGAAAATGTCGCCTCCATTGTCGGCCTCGGCCGTGCCTGTGAGCTGGCCGCCGCCTCCATGGAAGAGGAAAACACCAGGGTCAAATTCCTGCGGGACAAACTGGAGCGGGGCCTGCTCGCCTCTATTCCAAAATCCATGCTCAATGGACACCCGGATAAACGTCTCCCCAATACAACCAATATAAGCTTTGAATTTGTTGAAGGCGAGGCTATCCTGCTGCACATGAATCAATACAACATCTGTGCCTCATCCGGTTCCGCCTGCACGTCAGGCTCCCTTGAACCCTCACATGTAATGCGGGCCATGGGCGTCCCGTTTACTGCGGCCCACGGCTCCATTCGCTTCAGTCTTTCCATCTATAATACAGAGCAGGAGGTTGATATTGTCCTCGACAAAATGCCGACTATTATTGCCAACCTGCGAGCCATGTCGCCCTTCTGGAAGGATGAATAAAACTGTCATCACGGCAGGAAATAGAGGCTTCCTTTGAAGAAAAGAATAATCGATATTTTTTTTACTTGCTGCTCCCTGGAGAAAAAATGAAAATCGTATCACCCTCCTTTGAAGTCCTTGACTATTTAGACCGGGAAAGCCTGGCCGTCCGTATCGAGTTCTGCGGCCGCATCTGCTATAAAAGCGAAGACAAGATCAACAGGGAATCCGCCCTTCCCTTTGTCTCCAGGATGGCGGAACATGGGCACAATTCCGTCCTTGAAATGGGCGTGGTTACACTCCAGGTACAGTGCGCCGATGCGGGGCAGGTGGCGGAACTGTTCTTTACCCGGCCCAAATACCTGTTTATTGACATCAATGACAACTCTCTGCTGGTCACCGGCAGCGTACGCGCCTTTCGGGAAATGCTCATGTTTCATCCCGAATGTGCGGTGGTGCGGGCCATGTGCGCATTTCTTTATGAGCGTCATCCCTATTTTTTCAGCACTATCCTGCCGAAAAACGGTCTTGCGGCCGATGATTCAATTTCAGTGACAAAAAAAGAACTTACCGCGGTTGACCAACTGCCTCCGGAACAACTGGCAAAACACCGGCACATTGCCGTAAAATTTATTGTTAACCGGGCTGTTACCCATGAAATTGTCCGCCATCGCCCCTGTTCTTTTCTCCAGGAAAGCCAGCGTTACTGCCGCTACAGTGATGATAAATTCGGCAATGAAGTAACCTTTATTGAACCAATGTTTTTTGAACAAAACAGTAGCGAATACCATATCTGGAAAAAGGCCATGCAGGACACGGAACAAATGTATTTACAACTACTTGCAACCTCCACGCCGCAGGCCGCCAGGACAGTCCTGCCCAATTCCTGTAAAACCGAGCTGATCGTTTATGCCAATCTGCTGGAATGGAAGCATATTTTTAAGCTGCGGACAACAAAGGCGGCAGAACCGTCCATGCGCGAAGTCATGATTCCTCTACAGGAGGATTTCAACAGGCGTTTTTCACCTGTTTTCTCCTGACCATTACCAGCTGATTTTTCTATACTTTTCAGCTCATTAATTAAACTCTCCCTCTTTTGCCGGGCAGAGTTTATTGACTTTACGGAAAATATCTGCTAACCTTTTGTAATTATCTTTGTTTTCAGCCTTGGAGTCTTCCCGGGCTGCCTCATGTCGTATCCCCCATTTTTTAACACTGAAGGAGGACCCCATGGTTTTGGATCCCACCAAGCACGCGGATTGGGAAATTGCAGAAGAAGCTGAAAGCCGCATGAAAACGGTCTATGAGCTGGGCGAACAACTTGGCCTGAAACAAGAAGAACTGTTGCCGCACGGCCATTATCTGGCAAAACTGGATTACCGCAAAATTCTTGACAGACTTAAAGACAAACCGGACGGTAAATATGTCGACGTCACCGCCATCACTCCCACCCCGCTCGGAGAAGGTAAATCCACCTGTGCCATGGGACTTGTTCAAGGGCTGGGCAAACGCGGTAAATCCGTTATCGGGGCCATCCGCCAGCCTTCCGGCGGCCCGACCATGAATATCAAGGGTTCGGCTGCCGGTGGCGGTCTTGCCCAATGTATCCCGCTGACACCTTTTTCCCTTGGCATGACCGGCGATATCAATGCTATCATGAATGCCCATAATCTGGGCATGGTGGCACTGAGTGCCCGCATGCAGCACGAGTGCAACTACACCGATGAACAGTTAGCCATGCGTAACCTGAAAAGGCTGGATATTCATCCCAAAAAAGTTGAATTCCGCTGGATCATGGACTTCTGTGCCCAGGCGCTGCGTAACATAACAATGGGAATCGGAGGTAAAATGGACGGCATGACCATGCAGTCCGGCTTTAACATCGCAGTCAGCTCCGAAATCATGGCCATCCTCTCCATTGCCAACGATCTGAAGGACTTGCGGGAACGTATCGGCAGGATCGTGGTTGCCTACGACAAGCAGGACCGACCTGTCACCACTGCCGACCTGGAAGTCGACGGTGCCATGACCGCCTGGATGGTTGATGCCGTCAATCCCAACATGATGCAGACCCTGGAGGGCCAACCGGTTATCGTCCATGCCGGTCCGTTTGCCAATATTGCCATCGGCCAATCCTCGGTTATTGCCGACCGGGTCGCCCTGAAACTTGCCGATTACAACATCACCGAATCAGGTTTCGGCGCCGATATCGGCTTTGAAAAATTCTGGAACCTCAAATGCCGTTACTCCGGCCTGAAGCCAAACTGTGCCGTCATTGTTGCCACCATCAGGGCGCTTAAATGTCATGGCGGCGCCCCGATTCCCGTTCCCGGCAAGCCCATGCCCAAAGAATATGAGGGGGAAAATGTGGGCTGGGTTGAACAGGGTTGCGCCAATCTTATCCATCACATCGAAACCGTCAAAAAAGCCGGTATCAACCCGGTGGTCTGCATCAACGCCTTTTACACGGATACCGACAATGAAATCGCCGCCGTCCGTCGCCTGTCCGAGTCCGCCGGTGCGCGAGTGGCTCTGTCGCGGCACTGGGAATATGGCGGCGACGGCGCTCTCGAGTTTGCCGATGCGGTTGTGGATGCCTGCGAAGAACCCAATGATTTCAAGTTCCTCTATGACCTGGACACTCCGCTTTCCGAGCGGATTGAACTGATCGTTAAAGAGGTGTACGGTGGAGATGGTGTCAGCTATGCACCGGAAGCGGCTGCCAAGCTGAAACGCATTGAGGCCGATCCGGAAATGAAAGAAATGACCACCTGCATGGTGAAGACCCATCTCTCCCTTTCCCATGACCCCAGGCTCAAAGGGGTACCCAGAGGCTGGACCCTGCCCATTCGCGATATCCTCACCTACAAAGGTGCGGGTTTTGTCGTGCCGGTGGCCGGTGCCATCAGCCTGATGCCGGGAACGGCCTCTGATCCTGCCTATCGCCGGATCGATGTTGACGTGGAAACCGGAAAAGTCAAAGGTGTATTCTAAACAGGAAAACCGCTTAAACCGTTTAATCTGTTTAAACGGTTTTTTTCAGCAAACCGGGTCAAAAGTTATCTCCGCTTTTGACCCTGTTTCTTTTTTGTAGTATCATACTTCTATAGCGTACTCACAGCAAGCAGTTAACCCGGAAATTCATCCTTATTTCTCATGGCCAGAACAACCGCTGCAAAAAAAAATACAGGGCGGAGAACCTCCCGAAAGCGGACGGTAAAAGACCAGTCCGGCGC
>JALSNT010000532.1 GCA_026986885.1 Desulfobulbaceae bacterium | reverse complement strand
TTAAATGTGCGCTCCAGAAAGAGGCGGATTGATTTTCGGTCCCAGCCGCGCGGGTGGACAAAGTCCCGGTACAGGCCCAGGTCTCCATTGTCAAAGGGTCGGGTAACGAGTTGGGCTGTTTCCAGGCCGGCGGTCGGCATGTTGAAAATTGCCAGATTAAGGAAGGTAATTTCCCGGGCGTGCCGGATGGTGAATGCCATGGTTCTTTCCGCTTCGGCCCTGGATTCCGTCGGGGTGCCGAACAGCAGGTAAACATAGGCGGCGATTCCTGCCGAATGCAGGGCGGCAAGTACCTTGTCGACCAGGGCAAGGTCGATCCCTTTGTCCATGGCGTCCAGCACACCCTGGTCGCCCGATTCCAGCCCTAATTTCAGCATCAGACAGCCGGAGTTTCGCAGTCGAAGGCAAAATTCGGGATCGGCCAACTGGTGGTCGGCGCGGGCAAATCCATACCAGGGCGTTGCCGGCGGTTTTTTGATCAGGGCCGTCATCAGGGCCGGGCTTATGGCATTGTCGAGAAAATGAATAAGGGTCGGCCTGGTTGTTCGGCAGAGGCGGGTAAGGTCGCTGATGACCCGGTCCGGTGGCAGGACGGTATAGGGATTCCCCTCGGCCGGTTCCGGGCAGAAAGAGCATTTGTTCCAATAACAGCCGGAAGAGGCGGCATAGGGCAGGATAAAGCCTGGCGCCAGGTAGGGCAGATCAACCAAGTCGCTGTAATCTGGCGCAGGGGCCGGGCCGGGCGCCAGGTAGGGCAGATCAACCAGGTCGCTGTAATCGGATGGAGGAGACGGAGCGGCTGCGGAATTGCCGAGCAGGGCAAGCAGCGGTTGCTCCCCCGGCCCGGCGATCAGATGATCGATCAGACCGGCAAAGGATAATTTGTCGCCGTGATTGCGTTGCCAGCTGGTTATCAGGCCGCCGCCGACCACGATCCGTACTTCCGGGAAATGTGTTTTTATAAAGCCGATCATGGCAAAGGTGGTCAGGGCCTGGCTGAGAAAGTTCAGGGAAAATCCGATCAGGCCCGGGCGTGCCTGGTTGATCAGTGTTTGCAGTCGCCCGGCAATATAGGGGTAAAAGATGTTGTCTGCAGGCAAGGCGGCGGCCTGCAGCAGGTCCTGGCTGTTAAGGGGTGAAAGGGCCGGGTTGCGGTAGTTGGCAAGGTGCAGGTCAAGGCCGTGCTGCCTGCCCGCAAGGGCGACCACCCGGCCAAGATCGGCAACGGCCCGCTGGTAGCGTGGGAAAACAGTATAACCCTGTCTGCTGCGCAGCAGGTGGGTATTGATGGTTATGTTTTTAACGGCGCGGCGACTCCAGGTATCCTCTGCCTTTAACGGTGTTGTGAGGATAGAGTTCAGCCCTTCAATATTGGCATCAAGCAGGATACATTTTTTTCCGGCCCCGCGAATCGCTCCGGCAAGGCGGGCAAGCCCGGCCGGTGGTTCGCAGGGCTTGGCCGTCGGCGCAAAGATAAGCAGGCAGTCACAGGCCGGCGGCCGGGCATTGCTCATGGTATGGACTACTCGTTGATATAGGAACAGCAGTAATCGGTTACTGTTTTAACCTTGAGCCCAAATTTAGACCGTGCCGGAACCGTGAATGCCTCTCCGGTCCGGATCTGCTGCCATTCCTGTTCACCCGGCAGCAGGATCTCCAGCTCACCGGCAAGGATTTCCATGATTTCCTTTTGTTCGGTGCCGAATTCATACTCTCCCGGCTGCATAATTCCCAGGGTCTTGCGGCTGCCGTCGTTAAATTTTATTGTCCGACTGGTCACCATGCCGTCAAAGTAGCTGTTGGCCTTTTTGATAACGGTGACGCTGGTAAATTCACTCATCTTTTTTCCTCATTTTTTTTGCAGGTTTTTTTATAGTCTTTTTC
>JALSNT010000531.1 GCA_026986885.1 Desulfobulbaceae bacterium | reverse complement strand
TATTCCTGGCGGTTGACCCTTGAGGTATTATCCGGATGAAGCTTGGGTTTTTCACTGAACATGAAATTGAGCCGGCCGCCCGGCCGATATCCCTTGGGATAGCCGTATTTGCCGTCGCAGCAACTGCCCCTGGTGTGGCAGGAGCCGCAGACCATGACCGCCCGCCGGGGATCAGGAATCTTTGCCGGGTTGATGATGGTGTCGCGTTTATTGTCGTTGTCCGCGTCCACATGCATGCTGCCAGGCCCATGGCAGGCCTCGCAGGCAACGCCCAGGTCCGACCAGGTCGTCTTGTAGGTATTGGTGGCCTTGTCATAATTGATCCGGGTACCGGTGTTATGGCAACCAGAGCAGGAATTCTGGTAAATTATTCCCTTTTTCCAGAGCTTGCTGCCGTTTTTCCAGACCTGGGTCTTGACGATCCACATGGGCGGCAAAATACGCAACTCCCCGTTGGGAAAAGTGGTCACATACTGCTGTTTCCAGAACTCACCAATCACATAATCCACCTTGTAGGTTTGCTCTTTCTTACCGGCAGGATCCATGGTGGTGATGAAAAAGGCATCGCCTTTCCGGGACATGGTGGTTGTCGTGCCGTCGGTCATCAGCGTGTTATTGTTGATAAAATCGCCGACAATGACATCCGGCGAGGCCTTCTGGAATTTGTAGGGGTGCAGGGTGGATTTCCAGCCGTCATAATTGTCCTGGTGGCATTTTCTGCATTTTTTCGCGCCGACATAGGTCGCATCTTTAAGAGATTGCCCCTGGGCGATGGTCAAGCCGGTCAGCAGCAGGCAACAGGATAACAGCACCGAGAATGTGATCTTTTTCTGCATGGTGTACGACTCTCCTTCTGGTTATGGGATTTGACGGTATGGTTTCCGGATTTATCCATCCCTGCGGTCAAGTCCGAGACGATGGAGGATATCCGTTGTGACTCGTTCTCCGAGATGTTTATTAAAGTGTTGGATGACTGCATCGGTATCAAGGCCAAGTTCTTTAAAACCGATCATATAATTCCATATCCGGTCCTGCCAGTCAACTGAGTAGGGAACACCGCCGGGACGTTCAAAACGGTGCAGCCAGAGTAGAAAGGGAAGACAGAGGGTGCGGTCACCGCGCTGCCGGAATTTTTCATGGATATAGCCCTCCTCCCCGCCGAATCCTCTGAAACCAGGGTGGAATCCCGGCCAACCATCTTTTCTGCAGGCAAAGAGGCCAAGCCCCTGCATGGGAATGTCAAAGGCCTGGCCGTCGTTTTCCGAACCCCGTTTGTCATAGCCCCAGACCCCGTACATGCCCTGGCTCCACTCGGGCTTGAAATGGGTGCTTTTTGTGGAAAGATCATCATGCAGGAGCGGCCCCTGCAGAAGATCGTTACAGCCCGGGTGTTCGTTAAAATATTTTATCAGCCGGAAAATGGCTCCGGGAGCAATGAGGACATGGGAATCAATACAGAGGACGGCATCGCTGTTTGCCTCCTCAAAGATCTTGTCACGAATACCGGTGCCGGTTTTTTCTCCACAGGGAACATAGCGAAAGCCGGGTATTTTTTCCAGATTTTTCAAATAGGCCGCCGTGCCGCCTTCCGGGTTGTTATCCACCACCAGGATTTCCGTGTCGTCGGTTACCTCCGGATGATACAGCCGGATGGCCTGGGTGGAAAAATAGACGCCGTCATAATCATCATAGGTGGCCATGCCGATGGTCAGCTTTTTCTTCTCTCCCTTGGGCGTGGGGAGAGGGATTTTTTTTCCCTTTTGCCGGGCCGTATTCTGTTTGTGAACTATAGGTGGTCTGGCCGCCAACCGGCATAATGTGTTGAAATGGTGTTTTTCCAGGTTTCCGTTCAGGGCCAGCTCAAGAAAGCTGTCCAGGCTGTCCGC
>JALSNT010000530.1 GCA_026986885.1 Desulfobulbaceae bacterium | reverse complement strand
GTGGCAGAAAATAAACTCGAAATCCAAATATCGAAATCCGAAACAAATTCCAAATACAAATGTTTCAATGACATAAACAAGGACAATCCCATAGTGTCTAACATTGGAACCATTTTAATCATTTGTTCCATGGTTAATTGATATTGTTTCGAATTTGGTGTTTCTTATTTCGATTTTTCCGGTTTATCCGGGTTGGGATTATAGCGCCTCAATTCAGGTAGCAGCTACCTTGTGCGAATTTTGTCCCAAACAGGCTAACATCATGGTATTGTGGTAATAGAGTGCAATATGTGGTAAGGACAGAAATATTGAACAGGAATAACATACCTAAATTGAGCGATTTTCATTTCGCCCCAAGCTGCGGGTTTTGTGCTCTTTCATTGTAGTTAAGCCTACATGGGACAGCGCAGCTAAACGAGCGCAGCGAGACTCCGGATGGGGGTGAAACGCTCAATTCAGGAAATAGTTTTTCTCATCCACAAGCAGCCCTTTTCAAAGAAAATTACACAAATAAACACATAGTTCTCCATGCAGAAGATTAACAGCCGGGGTTATCATTACTTCTTTTTTTTCTTTGTTCTTTTTGTTTTCCTTTACCTGCCGGTCCCTGCACTGTCTGCTGCGGGCTGGTATGTACAACCCAGTGCTGAAGTTCCGCTTCGACGCGGCCAGGGAAAGAAATATAAAATTGTTGCCGTTGTCCGGGACGGCACTCAGGTTACCTTACTCAAAGAAAACAATGAATGGGCAAGAATAAAATTAGATAGCGGCAGAGAAGGATGGATTCTTAAAAGATATTTAAGCCATAACAAACCACTACAGGAACAGGTGAGTCTGCTTGAACAAAAGTCGGCTTTGCTCAAAGAAAAACTTGGCCGGGCAGAGTCCCGCCTGACCGATCTGTCCACGGCCCATCATCAGACGGAAAAGGAGTTGACCAGATGCTTAGCCGACCGGGACAAGGCCCGGGCAGACTTTACCCAGCTACAGCGGGATACAGCCGATGTTATCAGCACCAAAAAAGAGCTTTCCCTGGCCAGGAAACAGTTAAAAGATCTTAACAGACAACTGACCGCTCTGCAGCTTGAAAATACCGGCCTTAAAAAAAGTTCTTCCCTGATCTGGTTTCTTGCCGGAGCAGGTGTCCTGCTCATGGGCTGGCTTATTGGTGTGATTACCGGCAAACGAACAAAGAAACGAAGGGGCTCTCTCCTGTAATAATCATGAAGGAAGAAGCCATACGGGAAGGTCATGAGCAATCATTAATATATTGTTCCAGAACAGGAAAAATGATCAGCAACCACAACTTAAATATTCATTGAACAGGGTAGCTAATGTCCTCAAATACAAATTTTTCATTTTCCATCACCCAGCCAACGGAAATTCATTTCGGTGCCGGCCGGATAAACAATCTTCCTCAGATTATAAAAAAAGCCGGTGGTAAAAAACCTTTACTTGTCATAGATCCAGGGTTGATTGCCGCCGGGCGGGACACTGCCGTTCGTGCTCCCCTGGAAGAAAATGGAATAGACTTTGCCGTCTATGACCATATTGATCCTGAACCGGGATTACGCCTTGCCGATGAGGGTACCCGACGGGCGCAGGAAAACAGTTGTGATTGTGTGATTGGAGTCGGCGGTGGTTCGGCAATGGATGTGGCCAAGGCAATCAGTATCCTGTTGACCAATGGCGGACGCGCCGTCGATTATCTGGGCATTGATAAAATCTCCAAGCCCGGTGTGCCCAAAATTATGGTGCCGACATCAGCAGGGACCGGTGCTGAGGTCACGTTCACCGCTGTCTTTATCAACGAAGATACCGGTTCAAAGGGAGGAATGAACGGCGATCCACTCTATCCTGACTTTGCCGTTCTCGACCCTGAGCTTACCATCAGCCTTCCGCCCCATGTTACCGCCACAACCGGCATTGATGCCCTGACGCATGCCCTGGAGGCCTACACCTCCATCCAGGCCCATCCAATCTCGGAAATGTATTCGGTTCGGGCAATCACCCTGATCGCAGAAAATATCAGGGCAGCCTATGCGGACGGGAGAAACATCGAGGCACGGACAAATATGCTCCTTGGCAGCCTTCTTGGCGGCAAGGCACTGGCTATTGCAGGAGTAGGCCTTGTTCATGCCATGGCCTATCCGCTCGGCGGCATGTTCGGCATTGCCCATGGGCTTGCCAATGCAGTGCTTCTGCCCTTTGTAATCCGGTATAATCTCATCGGTAATCTGGAAAAGCATGCCCTCCTTGCAGGGATGCTTGGCCAGGATGTCCAGGGACTTTCACTAAGAGATGCTGCCGAAGTAACCATAGAAGAGCTGCATCTGTTAAATCGCGACCTCGGCGTTCCCTCAAGTCTGCAGGCGCTGGCAATCCCTGCTGATAAATTTCACGAAATGGCCGAAATCGCTCTGACAGTTGCCCGACCGGTTGAAAACAATCCGCGGCAGCCGTCAAAGGATGATATAGTCGCTATTTACCAGCAGGCAATGGCTGGAGCCGGTGATTTTTAATCTTTTTCGATGCCATTGCGGGCCTTACCGTCCAGCAGACAGGCTGAGGATATGATCCCAGATGCGATCGGCGGTTTCTTCTTTGGACAGAAGCGGAAGTTGTCTGCTCCCGTTTTTGTCTACCAGGGTTACCTGGTTGGTATCGACATCAAAGCCGGTTTCAGATCCAAGGATGTCATTGACGACGATAAGGTCTACTTTTTTTCGTGTTAATTTTCGCCGACCTTCGCTTTCATGGTTTTCACTCTCCGCCGCAAACCCGACCAGGATACATCCCCGGTGACGTCTTTCTCCCAGTTCTGCTAAAATATCAGGAGTCTCTTCAAGATCAAGATGGTAAGTACCCCGTGCTTTCTTGATCTTATGATGTTGATATTTTTTTGGCTTAAAATCGGAAACGGCAGCGGCCTTAACAATAATATCGGCCCGATCGGCTAATGCTGCAACCTGGTCCCGCATCTGCAGGGCGGTCGTTACCTGAATCGTTGTCAATAATGGTGGTTCGGTAAGGGCTGTCGGACCGCTGATAAGGGTTACATCCGCTCCCCTGCGGGCCGCTGTCCGAGCCAGGGCATACCCCATTTTACCGCTTGAACGGTTGGATAAAAACCGTGCGGGATCCAAGGGCTCCCGGGTAGGACCGGCAGTAACGACAACTCTCTTCTCCGCAAGATCCTGGGGGCGGAAAAGGGAAACAAGTCTTTCCCGCACGAGTTCCCACTCCGGGAGTCGACCGGCACCCTCTTCCCCGCAGGCCAACTCTCCACAGGCAGGGGGAACAACATGATAGCCGATATCTTCTAATCGTTTAATATTCTTCCGGGTGGCTGGATGCGCGAACATGGCACTGTTCATGGCCGGGCAGACGACAACAGGAATTTTTGCGGCAAGAACAACCGTGGAGAGCAGGTCATCGGCCATGCCATGGGCCAGGCGGGCGATAGTATGGGCAGTTGCAGGGGCAATCAACAGAACGTCGGCATCCCTTGACAGGGTAATATGTGCCATCATTTCATCGGGGTGTTCGGAAAACATATCCCGATACACCCGATTCCCGGACAGGGCGGCAAACGTCATTCCGGTCACAAACCGTTCGGCAGCCCTGGTCATGACAACCGTTACCCGGGCAGAGTCGGCAGTCAAATTACGCACCCAGCCGGCAGCCTTAAAGGCGGCAATAGAACCGGTTACCCCCAAAAGAACATGACGGCCGGCAAGCATCTTTTGTGAACAAGAGGACTGCTCGACATTCCCGGACATAATGTCTCAGCCGAGAACCGTCACTGGCCGACAGCCTCACCAAAGGGATTAAGGGCAGTGGCAGCCGTCTTGTCAATGGTGACATACAGCGTCAGGGAAGTTTTGCCGAAATTTTCATCGGCAATAACCATCATACAGGTCTTGTTGGGCTTAACAAAGGCAAGCATGACATCTTTGGATGTGGCCTCACCAACGAGTTTCCATTTATTATCTTTCATGGCACCGGTCATAAAATCTTTCAGGGAAACGACCTCAACCCTGCCGGTGTAATACCATATACCGCCTCGAAAAGATTCCGTCTTAATGGTCATGGACTTGTCCCGTTTCCATTCCATATCCGTCGGCAAAACAATATCTTGAATATCATCGGCAAATCCGGAAACAGGCGGCAGGGCCGAGTCACTTGGTGCTATTTGTGTTTTCCCAATAGTATTGGTACAACCGCAGGCCAGCAACAGCACAGCGAGAATCATAAAACTAAAAGTTAGTCGAAAACCATGAATTTTTTTCATTTAACATCTCCTCTGAATTGATCATATTGAAAACAGGCCCTTAAGTACCATCAGGCCATAAAAGGCTTCTTTCCCGTTCCCGGTACGGTATCCGCCCCCACGGGAAACCGGAAACAGGTGGTGTGATTTCCACCTGCATCAAGCATTTCATCCATCCGAAGTCCAGGCTTACCTGTTTGCCCTGAGCCATTTGATACAGGCTGAACTATAATGAAATGACTCATAACTCGCATCTCGGGCCGGCAGTAAAGCAGCGAAATGGAAATTGCTCAACTCAAGTATTATATAGTAGTAAAAGAATAGTGAGTCCATGTCAACAATCATTCATAGGAACAGACTGTTAGGGTATGATTTTCAAAAATATCTCGTAAAAATATATGGATGTTCCGGCAACACCCCTTGCCTCATCCTGGTCGATCTGGTACATAATCCTTTCTGATTACCATTAAAACTCGGCCGGGCTGCAATTGGGGATACCATCGCTTTTTCCGGTGAAATGAAGCGACATGGATTCAGGCTTAAATAAAGCAACAGGCAATCTGTTGTTTCGGCTTTAGCGATGTTATCCCTTTTTGCTGAACAATGATGGCAATCAAATAATCTTTGACCTTAACATATCCTGTTTTTCAACCGGGGATTAACTGTTGGCGGATAACACGATTGCATTGATTGATACCCACTGTCATCTTGACATGGACGCCTACGCCCAGGATCTTGATGCGGTCATGGCCCGGGCAGCCGCAACAGGTGTCCGCTCAGTGATTACCATCGGCATAGATATCCAGAGTTCCAAAAAGGCATTACAGATTGCGAACCGATATCCCCAGGTTTTTGCCGCTGTCGGCATCCATCCCCATGCTGCGGAAAAGGTAACGGAAGATGATTTTCGTTCCCTGGCCGGCTTAACAACACATAAGAAGGTCGTCGGTCTTGGTGAAATAGGGCTGGACTATGCCAGACAATACGCTCCTGAAGATGTGCAGCAATATATTTTCTCCAGACAGCTCAAATTGGCAAAAAAACTCTCTTTGCCCGTTATCATTCACGATCGCGAGGCGCATGAAGACACACTACTGCTCCTTAACAAATACGCACCATATCCGGCGGGAGGCGTCATGCACTGTTTTTCCGGGGATAAGACTTTTGCTGAAAAAATTATTGCCCTTGGTTTTTTTATCTCTATTCCAGGAATTGTCACCTTTAAGAATGCCGCATCCCTGCAAGAGGTCGTAACCGCCCTTCCCCTTGAGTCCATGCTGATCGAAACCGATGGACCTTTTCTGGCGCCTGTTCCTTATCGAGGGAAACGCAATGAACCAGGATATGTTATTCATACCGCTGAAAAAATAGCCGAGTTAACCGGGCTGGATATCAAAAAAATAGCTGCCGCCACGACGAGAAACGCCCGATCACTTTTTCACCTTAATTTATAACAGCCTCTGCCAATGCTTTGTGATACTCTTGAACAAATTTATGCCGAAATTGCGGATGCTGCGCAGCGCAGCGGACGTACACCTGATTCGGTCTGTCTTGTTGCCGTATCCAAACGTCAGGAAATTGATGCAATCCGGCGGGTTATATCCTGTGGACAACAGGTTTTCGGAGAAAACTATCTCCAGGAGGCCCGGGAAAAAATAGCTGCCTGTCAGAAGGAAATTCGCTGGCACTTTATCGGGCACCTGCAAGGCAACAAAGTCCGTACCGCTGTCGAAATCTTTGATGTTATTGAAACAGTCGATACAATAAAAACAGCCCGCCTTATTGACAGGTACGCCGGAATACTTGCCAGGAATCCGGAGATTCTACTGCAGGTGAATATTGGTAAAGAAAAACAAAAACATGGGGTACTTCCCGAGAAAACGGAAGCACTGTTATCCACCATACGACAGGAAACTCAGCTAAGGGTCAGCGGCCTGATGGCCTTGCCTCCCTGGTCTGGAAATCCGGAAGATAGTCGACCATATTTCATAAAATTACGGCAGCTTGCAGAACAACTCTCAGATAAAGGATTATTTACGGGCGCGGAAACCGTAAAATTATCCATGGGAATGTCGGCGGATTATACAATCGCCATCGAGGAGGGCGCGACTTTAGTTCGCGTAGGCACTGCTTTATTTGGTCCAAGGAAATAGAATATGCCGAATCAAAGAATCGGCATATCCCTTAAAATAAGATTAACCTCGTCTTGATGATGCGCGTTTAGCAGCCTTTAATGGGTTGATACGTACCTTGACAACCTTGATCTCCGGCTTGGCGTGGGTGGCAAAGTTGCACATACCTAAATGCCACTTTGCAGAAGGATTAACATAAGTTGCACAATGTGCTGCCCCCCCGTCTTCACTGACTATGCGCTCACAGCCTTCACACTGCTCAACTACCGGCTGAAAGGCCACGGCATCATGTTTTTTATCCATTCCCGCCTTCATAGAACAAACCTCCTGTAAAAATATCAATTTTCCCTTGAATCAGGGAATATTTTTCCATACAATAAAAATAAGTTAAACCGACTATACTGAAAAAATCAAAATATATAAATGTAAAACGACTATCTGTCAACCACTTATCTTTTTTTAATATCGCAGAATCCATTCGGCGTAGGGAGCATTTATGGCTGTATATATATGGAAAGGAACTAATAGTTACGGAGAAAAGCGTAAAGGGGAAATTGAAGCCGTAGATGAGGCTGCAGCAAGGTCCCAGCTCCGTCGTCTGCGGATAGAAAATTTAAAGATCAAGGAAAAGCCAAAAGATATTTTTGAAAATATTGCCCTGTTTCAACCCAAGGTGACCGGTAAAGATGTCGTCATCTTTACCCGACAGCTCTCCACTATGATTGATGCCGGACTCCCCCTTGTCCAATGTTTACAGATTCTTGCCAAACAACAGAGCAATTCTACATTCCGAAAAGTATTACAGGAAATCCAAACCGATGTTGAGACGGGAACCACCTTGGCCGATGCCATGCGTAACCATCCAAAAATATTTGACAATCTTTATTCAAATATGATTGAAGCCGGTGAGCTTGGTGGTATTCTGGACACCATTCTTTCCAGGTTGGCTGTTTTTAAAGAAAAATCAATGGCTCTTAAGAAAAAAATCAAGGGAGCCATGACCTATCCCATCATTTGTCTTTCTATTTCCATACTTATTTTAGTTGTAATTCTTGTCTTTGTTATCCCGGTTTTTGTTGATATGTTTGCAAGCATGGATTCAACTCTTCCGGTGCCTACTTTGATGGTTGTGGACATGAGTAATTTTGTAAAGAATAATTTTATTTATATTATATTGGTTGGTGTTTTACTCTTCTATATATACAAAAAAATTTATGCTACGAAAAAGGGACGCCTTAAATTCGACGCATTTTTCCTTCATGCACCTGTTGCAGGGCCCCTTATCCGCAAAGTGTCAGTAGCAAAATTTACCAGAACCCTCAGTACCATGCTGCAGAGCGGTGTGCCCATTCTTGATGCCCTGCAGGTTGTTGCCAGGACATCAGGCAACAAGGTGATTGAGCGATCCGTTTTCCGGGTGGCGGATGCCATTGCCGAAGGTCGCCCTATTGCGGAACCTCTTGAAGAAACAGGGGTTTTTCCCAATATGGTTGTCCAGATGATCAATGTCGGTGAATCCGTCGGTGCCCTAGACACCATGTTGGAAAAAATAGCTGATTTTTACGATGAAGAAGTCGATCAGGCAGTAGAAAACCTGACTGCCATGATAGAACCTCTCATGATGGTTTTTCTTGGCGGCATGATTGGTGGGCTTGTGGTTGCCATGTACCTGCCTATTTTTCAAATGGCTGGCAATGTATAAATTTTTATGTCCTGTAAAGGAAATCATCTTTTCAGCAATTCCCGGACAGGGCTCAAACGACGCAATAGCGTGATGTATTAAAATAGGTTTCGTAAACATTTTGAAAAATAATGCAAAATATTCAAATTTTCCTTGACATATCAATGAGTTAACG
>JALSNT010000529.1 GCA_026986885.1 Desulfobulbaceae bacterium | reverse complement strand
TCCGAGCAACATGATTTTTTCATGCGCGAGGCCCTGCGCTATTATGCCAATATCATCGGCGGCCTGTCCATGTTTGTCTCCAAGGCCGTTGACAGGGTCCGACATCTTGATATTAAGATGGTGGCTCCTTCCCATGGTATCGTCTGGCGGGAAAACCCAACGGCCATCATCCAGGCGTATGAACGTTTTGCCGGCTACATGAACGGTCCGGCCGAGCCTGAAATCACCATTCTCTGGTCCAGCATGTACGGTAATACTCAAAAGGTCGTCAACGCCATGGTCCAGGGAGTACGCTCCGCAGGAGTGCCCGTCCATATCCATCGCGTGCCCGACGACCACGTCGGTTTTATCCTGGAATCCGCCTGGAAATCAGCCGGCCTGATCATCGGCATGCCTACCTATGAGTACCGGATGTTTCCACCCATGGCCTGGGTACTGGACATGTTCGGCCGCAAAAAGGTATGGAATAAACAGGTCCTGCGTTTCGGATCGTTTGGCTGGTCGGGAGGGGCGCAGCGGGAACTGGAAATCCTGACGGAAAAACTGAAATGGAACTTCGCCGAACCGGTGGAATGGCAGGGTCGGCCGACGGAAGAAGTACTTGCCCTGGCTGAATTACGGGCCGGGGAACTGGCAAAAGGGATCAAGGCCGGAAAATAGCGCTATTAAGAAAATCAACCGAATTTCATGGGATGGTAACAACTGTTGCTCATGATTTTTGTGATTAGCGGCCAAAACAAGCAAACTGCGCAAGGGGGAGAATGTCGCTTTTAGCAAAAAAAAATGAAATAACATGATTATGCGGCAAAAAAATGTCTTCTTTATTGGTGTTCATGCTCCGATAAGCGATAATATCCCTCTCTGCCGGGAATTGCTGATGATCGGATAATTTTTTATACAAACATTCTCCTGATTACTGTAGTATGCGTTGAATAATATAATTGATGAACTCGTAAAAGTTACGACTTACTTAAAGATGGTCAGGTATAAAACACAGATATTCGAAGAGTAGTATGTCGTGGCGGAGCGCAACGATACATACAATATGTTGTGAATCGTCCCGGCATACACTTTGCTGCCGATCGAAATTTTTACGACGCCATCAATAATTAAATTTCTATTTTTCTCAGGACTGCAGGAGCAATGCAGATGACGACAAATCGAGCCTGAGGCTGATTAACATTGACAGCATACGTCAGTACCCACCATCTCAAGGTGACTATAAAGCGCTTTCCGCCCTTCCCGCGAAGCGGCATACGCTTCTTCGCCATCTTATCGCTTCTCTTCCATCTTTTTTATCAACACCTGACTACGTTCGCAATTATTTGAGGAGATAGATGCATCCTTTTTTTCACAGCGGCATCCGTGAATACCACGACAGCGAAACCAGAAGAAAAATAGTCCTTATCAATATCTTTCTTCTTCTCGGGTTTCTGGTACTTCTGCTCATGGGGTCGGTTGCCATTGTTCAGCGCGACATTCTCCTGGGGATGATGGACTTTATCATGGCCGCCTTTTTCTCCGGTCTCTTCTTCTATCTTCGCCGCACCGGCAGAGAACCACTGGTCGCCAAGGTCGGCGTTTCCATTATCCTCCTCTTTTTCTGTTTTCTTTTTTTCACCGGCGGCGTCAACACCACGGCCTTCATGTGGCTGTATACCTTTCCACTCTTTTCACTCTATCTGCTCGGTTTTAAAAAAGGAGCGCTTGCCACCGGCATCCTGTTCGCCTTCTGTACCGGTTTTTTAATGGTCGACCTGCTCAGCGATACGGTCAGCGTCTATAACAGCAGGGATTTTTCCATTCGTTTCATTCCCTCCTATCTGCTCATCTTTGCCCTGGCCTGCCTGGTGGAAAACAGCCGGGCAAGCGCCCGCAAGGCGATGCGGGAAAAACAACAGCAACTCGCCGACGCCGTCAGCGAGCTGCAGACCAAGGAGGCGGAGCTTGAAGAAGCCAAAAACCAGCTGGAACTACGGGTCCAGCTTCGGACCGCAGAGCTTGAACAGGCCAACAAACAGTTGCTGGTTGAAATGGAGGAGCGTAAATGGGCGGAGGAGGAACGTATTCGCCTGGAGGCCGAGTTGCTACGTGCCCAGAAAATGGAACTGCTCGGACAACTTGCCGGGGGAGTGGCCCATGACCTGAACAATGTCCTCTCCGGCATTGTCAGCTATCCCGACCTGTTACTGCTTGACCTGCCCCCGGAAAGCGACATGCGTGAACCGCTGAAAAATATCCGGGAGGCAGGTAACCGGGCAGCAGCCATCGTTCAGGATTTGTTAACCCTGGCCCGCCGCGGTATTACCATTAAAGAAAAAGTACAACTCAATAAGATCATAGATGTATATCTGCAAAGTATTGAGTTTATCGCCCTGCAAAAAAATCACCCGCAGGTCGAGATACAAACAGACTTTGCCGCTGACCTGGCCATTGTATCCGGCTCGCCGATCCACCTGGAAAAAATGATCATGAACCTTATCGTCAATGGGTTTGAGGCCATCGAGAGTACGGGTGTCGTTACCATAACAACTGAAAATCGCCGTATTCACACAGCCGTTCAGGCATATGACACCATAATGCCTGGTAAATATGTCGTTTTGACGATTCGTGATACCGGGGTTGGTATCCCTAAAGAGAGTCTGGACAGAATATTTGAACCGTTCTATACCAGCAAAATAATGGGCCGCAGCGGTACCGGCCTGGGTATGACCGTCGTCTGGGGTACGGTCAAAGATCATGACGGATTTCTGGACGTGAAAAGTTCTCAAGGTGAGGGGACATCCATCTCCGTACTGCTGCCCGCCCTGCGTGGAAAACACGGGACGGCAAACCAGCAACCCGAAGAGGCCATGGTCAATCGGGGAAATGGTGAGAGCATCCTGCTGGTTGATGACTCGCCGGAGCAGAGATCTCTGGGGCTGAGCATCCTGGGCACCCTCGGTTATTTGGTCGAAGCTGTCCCCTGTGGAGAAGATGCAGTACAGCAGCTCTCAGAAAAAACCTTTGACATTGTCCTGTTAGACATGATCATGGAGCCGGGAATGGATGGCCTGGATACCTATCGCCGCATGCTTGCAATTCATCCCGATCAAAGGGTGATCATTGTCAGCGGTTATTCTGAAAATGCCAGAATGAAGGAAGCGCTCAGGCTCGGAGTACGAAGTATCGTCAAAAAACCGTATACCCTGCAAACCATTGCCTCGGCAATCAGCAGGGAACTTAGTGGTTGATCAATGTACCTGCTCTTCTTTCCGGCCGGCCGCAGATAATCTCCGCCCGTAATATCCGGCCCACTTTTTGCATTAACATTTGCATATTAAAGACCGAGTCAATATTTCAACAAAATATTTTACTCCGGCAAAAAAAAATAATTATGGATAATAAAAAGCAGTGACGCTTTTCCATAAAATCCACAGGCTACGGATGGTATAAGTGGACAACTAAAAAAGGAGGTTCCACATGAAACGGTATCTGCGCCAATTTACTTTCCTGCTGTACGCCCTGATCTTACGGTGGCCCATCTGGCTACTGGTCTGGTTTATCGGACAAAGCGGTATCTTTAAGACCGTATTTCTCATCTACCCTACGGATAGCTCGGAATGCCTTGATTTCTGCCCCGACATTCCCTGGCTGCGACGTTTCTTCTCCGGCCGGCCGACCCCGACCGGCCTGATCATGGACGGCTGGTTACCGGTAGGCCTGTATCTTGTTATCCCCAATCCGGCCCTGGAATTGATGCGCAAAAAAAACCGGCCCATCGTCCAGGATATAATCAAACGCATGCTCTGGATTAAAAAAATTACCGGCGCCCGGACCATCGGTCTGGCCGGTCAGCTTGGCCCTATCTTTGAAAAACGCCATGGCATCCCCATGGAGCATCCATTTTACGCCAGTACATACGGCAATATTTTCAGCATCCAGGAGGCAGTCAAGCACCTGACTGATTCGGCTGACAAACGACCCTGGCAGTCGTCGGTTGCCATCCTGGGCGGTGGTGAACTTGGTAAACAGCTCGAAGAATATCTCGGCAAAGACGGTTACAGTCTCAAGATGGTCAATGTCAGGTATACCAGGAAAGGGGACGTAAAACTTGCAGACGAGGCGGAAGCGGACCGCCAGTTGCACGACGTTGATTTTGTTATCAACCTGCTTCCCAGGGGAATCGATTTTATGGAATGCAGACTGGATAAACGGATCTCCGAATCCGCTACCATTGTCGACTTTTCGCGGCCACAGATTCCGGCTGATGCCATTGCCCAGCAAGTGGTTATGGGCAACAGAGTACAGCGACGTGGCATGCATTTTTTTATGAAATTACCCGGAGGCTGGAAGCGCCATGAGCTGCCCGCCTGTTCCATGCCCTGCCTGCTGGCATCTCTTGCCGGTCAAACAGCGCAGAGCCTTGAAGAATTCCGAATGGCGGCCCGGCAGATGGCATTTCAGACGGCGCTGGCAGGAGCACCATTGCCATTGCACGCAGTCATAAAGCTGAGGCTCCGTAATTTTGCCGGAGAAATCAGTATAGTGGCCAGTTTCGCACTATTTATACTTAAGAACAGACTGGCGGCAACAGACTTATAACCAGGCCGAACCATGCGGTGAAGAAGAAGGTATCTTTGCTTCTTCTTCACCACCGATATAAGCAGGGGAAATCGTGCATATCCAAGCGGCCCCGATCTTGGCAACATTTCTCCTGCACAGATTGCCCGGCGTTCCCCCGCAACAGAGCGCCATTTCATCGTTGATACGATAGGGTCAGATATTACGCCTACCGGTTTTTCGCAATCGACCGATTCCCCATGCACAAATACCCGCGCCGACAGCACAGATAAAAAAGCCGATAAACAGTATGGGAAGATACCAGAACAGTGGTGATCTATCAGGCTGTCCGGCGGTTGCCCAAACAGCTTCAACAACATAAGCGCTTATAAAAAAGACCCCAAGACAGCAGAAGACAACACCGGTTATCAGGGAAACTATCGGTAGGATTCGTTGTACACGCATGCGATAAGCTCAAGGCTGGGTCCGCCCTTTTCCCAGCAGTGCTTCTGATTAAATGCCAATGGCCATGGCATAGAGAATCTCCCAGGTATGGATGGTTTGCCGATGATAATCATTCATTTTTCCAGGAAGTGGAAAAGGCAAACCAGGCCAATACCACTACGGTTATTTCGATTCTGTCCCCTCGCATTCTTCTCTATAAGGATTTATGGTCAACACCGGGCAGCAGGCGGTTTTCACAACCTTATCGGCGACGGAACCAAACATAATTCGTTCCAGTCCCTTGTAACCATGGGTACCCATGATGATCAGGTTACATGCTATTTTGTCGGCATAATTTAAAATTTCTTCACCGACATCACCGGCAAGCACCTTGCCCTCAGCCTCTCCCACCCCATATTTATCCAGTACGGGCCTGATCTCCTGCAGAAAGGTATCCATCCGCTGCTGGGCGGATTCGAAAAGTTTTTCTTCCAGGTTCGGCATGCTGACCGGCGGCACGAAGAAACCGCTGTAATCCTCAAAATTCTGCACCACAACAACAAAATAAAGTTTTGCCTGAAAGGTACCGGCCACATAGGCGGCCGATGCCGCAATCTTGGCGGCATTATCAGAAAAATCAACGGGCGTCAAGATGGTCGTAATTTCCTGCATGGATTACCTCCTTGAAAAATTATTCATCGAAATTGAGGCACTGCTTATTGTGATCATACTCTCACCTAAATTGAGCGTTTCACTCCATCCGGAGTCTCGCAGGATCGCTTATCTGCAAATAAAAAAAGATAAATGATTATAATGAACTCGTGAAAAGTAAAAATCATGTTATTAAATGGCTAAGTAAAAACACAGAGATACAGCAAGCGAGCCCGAAGTCCTGACCACGTTCCGCCTATCTGCGAGACTCAGGGTGAATGGAACCCTTCGGGATTTCCATTTCATCTCCAATCTGCATGCCCTGCACTTTCCCATGCAGGCTAAACTACAATGAAACAGCACAAAACCTGCAGACTCAGGCGAAATGAAAATCACTCAATTCAGGCCTCAACAACCAGCAAGACCGTAAAAAACAAACAGCTTGTCAACACCTGAACCGATAATCTCATTGTACGTTTAATTGTTCCACAGGAAGCCGACCATTACAAGTGGAATTACAAGCGGTTCTACAAAGCGGTTGACCGGGACTGTCATGAAGAATATAATTAGAAAATATTTCGCAGCTAAAATACATTTCAATTTAGGTTAAAAATAATCTCCATGCCGTATTCCGGGAGAACTCTATGGATTTTGAACCCAAATGGCTTGCCTGGGAGATCACTCGTCGCTGTAATTTGCGATGCGTTCACTGCCGATCTTCTTCAACCCTTGAGATCCAGGGCCATCCCGATTTTTCACTGGATGAGGCCAAACGCGTCCTTGACGATATTCACAGCTACAGTAATCCGGTGATAGTCCTCTCCGGCGGCGAGCCGTTGCTCAGGGATGATGTCTTTGACATTGCCGCCTACGGCACGAGCCTTGGCCTGCGTATGTGCATGGCCACCAACGGCACCCTGGTAAACCGGGAAACATGCAGGAACATTAAAGAAACCGGCATCAAAATGGTATCGTTGAGCCTTGACGGGGCAAGCGCAGCCATTCACGATGATTTTCGTAATCAAGCCGGCGCCTTTGACGGTACCATGAACGCAGTCAAACTGTTTAATGAACATGCCATTCCCTTTCTAATCAACTCCTCATTCACCAAAAGAAACAAGAAGGAAGCACCAAAACTTTACCAATTAGTGAAAAAGCTGGGCGCAACTGCCTGGTACCTGTTTATGATCGTGCCCACCGGCCGGGGAAAAGAGATCATGGAAGAGCTGATCCCGGAATCCGAATATGAAGAGATGTTGAACTGGCATTACGACATGGAAAAACAGGAATCGGACATGCTGGTACGCCCCACCTGCGCCCCGCAATATTACAGGATCGTCCTCCAGCGGGCAAAAGAAGAAGGAGAAAAATTCAAACGCCGCAGCCTGAAATTTTCCACCGGCGGCTCTAAAGGCTGCCTGGCCGGCCAGTTGATCTGCTTAATTGATGTGGACGGTAATGTCCTGCCCTGCAGTTATTTCCCTAAGGCGGCCGGTAATATTCGGAGGCAGTCCTTTCAGGATATCTGGGAAAACTCAACCCTGTTTCAGGAGCTGCGTGATTTTAAAAGCTACAAGGGCAGTTGCGGCCGCTGTGAATACGTTAACGTCTGCGGCGGATGCCGGGCAAGGGCCTATGCCGTCAGCGGTGACTACCTTGCCCCGGAACCTTTCTGCAGCTATCAACCAAAATAGTGATGTTCAAGCGTTCAAGCGTTCAAACGTTCAAGCGTTCAAACAACTAACCGCCTCATCACTTCTACAACCCGGAACAACGGACCATGAACAATACCTTTCTTCAAGCCTGCCGGGGTGAAAAAACCGGTTACACTCCCATCTGGATCATGCGGCAGGCGGGTCGCTACCTGCCACAGTATCTTGAAGTCCGTGCCCGGGGCAAGGGCACATTTCTTGACCTGTGCAAGGATCCCGCCCGCTGTACCGAGGTATCCCTGCAGCCCGTAGAGCTCTTTGACATGGATGCGGCCATTCTCTTCTCCGATATCCTGATTCCCATGGAAGCCATGGGCCTGCAACTGGAATTCCACGAGGGCAGGGGACCGGTTTTCCCTAAACCGATTAAAAACAGCAGGGACGTCGACAAGCTGAAAATTCCCGAACCGGCGGAAAGCATGCCCTTTGTCCTGGAAACCATCAGGTTGCTTCGCAAGGAACTAAATGTTCCTCTTATCGGCTTTTCCGGAGCACCGTTTACCCTGGCCACCTACCTGATAGAGGGCGGTTCCTCCAAGGTCTTTCTGCAAACAAAAAAGATGATGTTCCAGGCACCGCAACTCTATCATGCCCTTCTGGAAAAAATAGCCGGATGCACCAGCCTGTACCTGCAGGCCCAGGCAAAGGCCGGGGCGCAGGCCCTGCAGATTTTCGACTCCTGGGCCGGTGTTCTTGCTCCCTGTGATTATGCCCGCTTCGCCCTGCCCTATGTCCAGGAAATCATCCGTGATCTCCGAGAAGTAACCGACGTTCCCATCATCTATTTTGCCAACAACGGTTCAACCCTGATTGAACATACCATAACTGCGGGTGCCGATGTCCTGGGCCTTGACTGGCGCATCAATATCAAAGATGCCATAGCCCGGGTGGGCAGACATGCGGTGCAGGGCAA
>JALSNT010000528.1 GCA_026986885.1 Desulfobulbaceae bacterium | reverse complement strand
GTCTTTTGCAGAGGCAAAGGGTGTGCCTTATGCAGAGGTGTTTACCGTCATTGATGAGAAAAGCGGCCGGCAACTTGAAAATCCCATCGACAAGGCATTTCGACGGGGCACGATTGTCGGCTTTCGGCATGGTGTTGCCCTGATGGCCAAGGACGGCAGCCGGAAAAGTATTGCCGACAGCTGTGCGCCTATTCGTGACCGTGAAGGTCGGATAATCGGTGTCGTTCTCGTGTTCAGGGATATTACCAATGAACGAAAAATGGAAGAAGAGCTGCTCAAGGTGCGTAAACTGGAAGCCGTCGGTATCCTGGCCGGAGGAATTGCACACGATTTCAATAATATCCTGACCGCGGTTACCGGCAATATTGAATTGTCGATCAAAAAGGCGGAAAAGAATACGGATGTCACGCCCCTGCTGGGTGATGCCCTTAAGGCCTGCGAGCGGGCGGAAAAATTGACAAAACAACTGCTCACCTTTGCCAAAGGAGGTGAACCGATTAAGGAGACGGCATCTCTTGCCGGGTTGATTCGGGATTCCGCCGACTTTGTTCTCCACGGAAGCGGGGTGTCCTGTACTTACGCCTTTGCCGAGGATCTTTGGTTGGTTGATGTGGATAAAGGGCAAATCAGCCAGGTTGTTCAGAATATTATCATTAATGCCCGACAGGCCATGCCGGCCGGGGGCACGATAACGATTACCTGTGTTAATATCGCCAGCGGAGTTGATGAGCCCTTTCCCGGTCTTGCAAATAAAAAGTATGTTAAAATTATTACTTGTGATACGGGAACCGGCATTGCCGGGAAAGATATTGACAAGGTCTTTGATCCGTTTTTTTCCAGCAGAGAAACGGGCAGTGGCCTGGGATTGGCAATCTGTCATTCAATTGTTACCAAACATCATGGAAGGATTTTTGTTGATTCAACACCAGGAGTTGGAACCACCTTTACCATTTATTTGCCGGCATCGGATGCCGATGGGGAAAGAGTCGGAGATATGGACATGAAAGAGGATGGTAAAAATCTGCGGTCGGCCCGGATAATGGTGATGGATGATGAAGAACTCTTTAAAAAGGTAGTTAAATCACAACTTGAATATCTGGGCCATGAGGTTGTTTTTGTTGCCGACGGCCGGGAAGCGGTAGCGTGTTATCGGGATCTGCTCGGAACCGAGGAACAGATTGATTGTATCATCATGGACCTTACTATTCCGGGCGGTGTCGGCGGCAAGGAGGCTGTCCGGGAGATTTTGGCAATAGATCCGGATGCCCGGGTTATCGTGGCCAGCGGCTATTTTAATGATCCTGTCATGGCAAATTATATGGAGTACGGCTTTAAGGCAGCCGTTGCCAAGCCTTTTAAACTTGATGAACTGCAAAGGGTGATATCCTCTGTATTTGCTTGAAGCAGGCATCTCGTATTACTGCCTTCCTCCCTGCCGCTGTCAATAATATAAGTACTGCGGCAAATCCGTCGGTAATTTTTTTCTCCTCTCCTTCCAGGTTGATATGGCCTGCAGTACCAGTGCTTTTTCCGGGAACCTGTTTGCCTGGACCTGTCCTAACACTATAATTTCCTTGAATTGTTCTATTTCCTCCCGCATAATACAGGTATATAGAATTTATACAGCCGCTGGATCTTTCTTTTTTCATTCTTCGAGAGGCAAAAATGCTGGAAAAACCGATATTGCAAGACCCCAAATCGCCCCATTCCCGGTCGAACAATCAGGAGCTGATTACCAGAGTCCTGTCCTTTGCCGGTAAATACCGGCTGGCCCCAGGCGATCCTGTCCTGTCTCCTGATACCAAAGCCGAGGTTTTTTATTACGTTGAAAAAGGAACGGTGGAAGTTAGTTACACCGGTGCCCGGCAAACCAAGATCACTGTCGCCCT
>JALSNT010000527.1 GCA_026986885.1 Desulfobulbaceae bacterium | reverse complement strand
GCAACGGATCGACGTACACAACTCTCCGTAAACCCAGCCACCAGTTCAGCCGTATCGGTAAGCTGACCACGCTGACCCTTGAGCTGAACAAACCGGGCCAGTACCAGGTGCGATTCAAGACCAGCGGCCGGGGCACATGGGGAAGCTGGACAGGCTTTACAGTAACGAAAAATATCAGCCGCGCTGCGGCCCTGGGCCACCGGTTACACATGAAACCTGCGGCCTCGAGGATGATCAATCCCCAGCCGGAACCGCCGGGCAGGATAATGCAGCAAAAGGCAAAAGGTTCAACTCATGCCATGTCCCCGGCCACAGGCAACACACTGCGCATGACCAGCCGGATCAAGATGGCGCCTCCCGCAATAACAAAACCGCCCAATGGACAGAAATTCATGCTGACCGGCAGGAACCTGCACGTCAAGGCAGAAATTTCCCATGCGCCGGAGCAAAAGGTGCAGCTTGCCGTGGAATGGGAAACAGGGAAACGTTTTGTCACCCTGACATCGGGTATCAGAATTCACCGGATGAAAACCAAAACCACGGTTGATATACTGGTTGCCGATACCGGCAAGTACCGGTTGCGGGTCAAAGGCACGGATAAAAATGGACGTTGGGGCAAATGGACGACCTTTACCGTGGACAGACTGATGAAAAACCAGCCCACACTGCATACGACCAGGCCAACTGTTGCGCCGACAATCCAGCCGACCGGCTCCGATACATCCCCGGCCCTTGGAACCAGGCCACACCTGCAACTGGTCCACTGACCTATGTTAACAAGTACCTGTCTGACAAAAATGGCCGGATAGCCCACATAACCGTTCACCGAGATGCTATTTCGCCCGCATTACCAGCATAATGTAAACGTTTACCAATGCCCCATATTCGTTCAAGCAGGCCAACGAGTCTATAGCCCGCTATGTGAGGAGGCCTGATCGGACGAAGATGGGGTGCTGGTGAACGTTTACTAGCCCACATATTTCACAATCGGTCTACTGCAACGATCTGGAAACACTACCAACGCCCCGGCGCCGAAACGCCGGGGCGTTTTTTTTACCATCACACATCCCCCCCCAAAAAAACAGGATTAACTTGTCAGCCGCCAATACATGGCTGGTTGAAAAATGAAAAATTTTGATTAACGACAAAGATCAGCCGGCAAGGGATACAATCGCTGAAACAGTAAAGTAGTGGAAAATATGCTCCACATCCGACCAGTTAGACAACCCGGGCCTGAGATCAACAGAGATATTATCCCTGAAGCCACTTGGCCGAATTTTTTCATACATAATCGAAGAAAAATTGAACCCTTCTCTTTTGCTGGATCACCTACAAGTGAAGACAAAAAATGGAAACAAAGGAATCGGACCGAAGGACAACGTTTCTGCGAAAATCCAGCGCATAAAAACAAAGGAGGAAAATCATGAAAAAGAAATTATTTGTTACGGAGTGTCTGGCCGGCCTGCTGCTTATAATGGGGCAGACAGCCCAGGCGGGTATCCCGGTCAATAACGTCCTGCGCCTGACAGGAGCAAACAATCCGCATATCAATAAAAACATTTCAAAAAATATTCGCCATCTGAAGCCCGACCTGACGGTGACCAATATTAAGGCAATTGAACGGTCCCAGGGCGGCTGCTACCTGCAGGTGACCTTGAAAAATTCCGGAATGGTTGACTTGCCGGGTTCCGTCTACTCCGGCCCCAGGGTCGGAATACAGATGTATGCCGGACATAATCCGTGGGGCGGCATGGTACTCCATGCCTTTGATCCAGCAAAAAAATTGCAGAAACAAGGACATTCCCTGACCAGGGACTGGTTTAAATCAAACAACCTGATCCTGCAGTCCGGCAAGACCTATGCCATGAAGGTGGTAGTTGATTCCAATCA
>JALSNT010000526.1 GCA_026986885.1 Desulfobulbaceae bacterium | reverse complement strand
CATCTCCTAAAACCTGCTCCCTGATGGCTTTGAGTTCTTTTTTCTGTGCCTTGACCATGGCAGCGATTTTTTGAATTGAACCCTTCCGTTCCCGGCGTAGCTGCTGCATGGCCTTCTTTTTTTCCTGTTTTTCTCGATCACTGTCAGTCATGGTGGTCTCGTGAAAAGTATTTATAGGTATGGATCTGCAATGTGCAGGCAGTGTGTCGGCAACCGTTTACCGGCACCCTATATGCGAACGATCGTAACTAATCACAGGGTGAATAATTATCCGTTATTACAGCCTCTGATCTGTAAGTGTTCACAGGCGCCCATATTTGTGCAGATGCGATCGTGCAGAGATGGGGTGATTGTGAGCACCTGCCATGAAGTTTACGGCATTTCCGGTGAACAGATTCAAGAAATCTATACATGAGCCCATTGATTTAATGTATTTTCGCCCGATCTCTTTGTTATACGAAAAATTTTATCCTCGAAATATCAACTATATGCCTGTGGTAAAATTTTTCGTATGCCTCGATCTCGAACGAAAATCCTATTAAATCAACAGACTCATACATCAACCAGCTCATCATTGACAATCATATCAACCATTGCTTCATACTGTTTCAAACTCCAGCCCTTGAGGTCAATAGCCCCGGTGGGACATACTGCCACACAGGCACCGCAGCCAAGACAGAGCGCCGGTGATACCCGGACCTTTTTCGCTGCTCCCTGGTCCGTTTCAACATCAATGAGTTCCAGAGCTCCCTCGGCAAGACAGGCATCAACGCAGGCTCCTGTTCCCCGGCAGAGATCCTGATCAACAGCGGCAACATATGGGTCAAGCTCCACGTATCCCCTGGCCAGGAGAGCAGCGGCTTTTACAGCGGCAGCGGCTGCACCGTTACATGCTTCGCCAATGGTCATGGGCGCCTGGGAGGTGCCGGCAAGAAAAACGCCGGCAACAGATGTCTCGACCGGAGCAAGTTTGGGATGAACCTCCTGGAGGAATTTATCCGTACCCACCGGTAATTTCATCATGGAAACCAACTCCGGGACGGCACCTGCTTCAATGCCGGTTGCCAACACAACAAGGTCAACCGGGACCTCGACCTCTTCGTTAAAAGTCAAGCCATCCTTTACCGTAACTTTGAGGGGATAGCCTTCAGCATCTTCATTGGTATCAACTATCGGAGATTCACTGGCTGCAAACCTGAAGAAAACAACGCGATTGCGGGATGCCTGATCATACAGCTCTTCCTGGCCCTGTCCATAGGTGCGAATATCACGATAAAAATCATAGATATTGGTATCGGGAAACCGGTGCCGCACCGTGTTGGCCGCGTGGAGGGTGGCACTGCAGCAAACCCGTGAGCAGTATTCATTCAGATAACCGTTTTCGTCCTCCCGGTGGATACCGGGTATCTGACGGCTGCCGACACAATGGATCATGGCAATAGACCGAATCCGTCGGCCATTTAATGTGAGAAGTGAGCCTTTTTCTTTAGATGCTGCCAGCTGCTTGATAAAATCCGGCAGGGTGATGACCTCGCTGTAGCGGCCAAAGCCATATTCACCATGACCGGGCTGATAGGACCTGAATCCCGTGGCCATGATAACGGCGCCTGTTTCGATGGTTGTCACAGTATCGGCCCCTGTTTCCTGCTGGATAACGATATGACCGCTTTCCCTTTCATGCCCGGTACCACCTGCCGGAAATGTTTTGACCGTGAGATCATAGTTGCCCACGTATCCGGTAAAGCCGACAACCTCGGAGCAGGTCATGACGGTAATATTTTCATGGGCAAGAACCGTTTTTGCCAGTTCTGCAATCAACTCGGAACTTTTTTCGCCAAAAGGGGCGATGGTGTCAAGCATTGCCGCATGCCCGCCTAAATATGGTGATTTTTCAA
>JALSNT010000525.1 GCA_026986885.1 Desulfobulbaceae bacterium | reverse complement strand
AGTCAAGCAAGATCGGTTTGTTCTCTTCTTTTGCCTTGGACAGAGCCTGTTCCATTTCCGTTAGCCAGTTAATTGCAGCTGTCATGGTGAATCCTCCCGCGTGTTTTGAGTATTTGATTTTTTTTTGAGTCATTGTGTAAATACATGTAATGTTAAAAAACGAGATGTCAATAATATCCGGCCCGTTATAAGAAGTTTTCCGTCACTTGACTACGGAACAACGTGGTATTATATGTCTTTATATGAATAGTATATTTGGCGGCAAAAAAACAGGAGGACGATTATGCAGGACAAACACGAATTATGTAACAGGATTGTGGGCATGTATCCGGAGATAGGCCAGTGTGAAATTGATGTCATGGTCGACTGGGATGAGAGGAAAAAAGCCTGGGCAGTCGATTTGAAAAAAGATGATCATGAGCTCAAGCATTACCTGGAAGAACCGGATGCCGAACAATGTATCGAGGGAAAACAGTGTGTTTCCCTGGGGCTTGAGATCGCCCAGCTTGTGAAAAACATCAAAGGTGAGCAGTATTAATTGTGAGGTGGAATATGTCTGTTGTAGAGTGTGCCGGAAAATCGGTTGAGATTGATGATAAGGGCTTTCTTGTCCATCTGGAAGACTGGGACGAAAATGTCGCCCGGTCTCTGGCGGCAATGGCGGGTGTTGACAGCTTGAATAAGGAGCAATTGGAAATAATCAGGTTTATGCGAAATTATTATCTGAAATTCAAGGCGTTCCCCCTGCTGGGCCAGGTATGTAAAATTGTTCGTCAGCCGGGAAAATGTGTAAATGAGCAGTTCATTAATCCGGAAAAGGCGTGGAAAATAGCCGGTCTTCCGCGACTGGACTCCATTCATTTTATTGCACTGGATGGTAAGAATTATAAAATGGAAGAGTGCTGTTAAATCGACAACTGGTATAGGCCGGCAATTTAAAAAACTCAGTCGGATATTTCCCGTATCCACTGCTCAATCTGTGCCCGGGTCGGCAGGAGGCCGCTGCTCTTCAGCCTGCTGTTGATCATCAGGGCCGGGGTCTGGAGAATACCGGCCCGGCCGATTTCATCCGGGTCATGAATCTGCTCTATATCGGCGGCCTGCTTCATCTCGGCAAGTACCTCAATCACTAATTGCTGCAAGCCGTTACAACTGACACAACCAGGCCCGAAAATCCTGATAACCAGACCTTCGCCGCTGTCCCTTTCCCCCCGCCGGTGTTTACAGTATTCCTTGAAAAGAGCTGTTTTATACTGCTCTTCCATGGCAGCCGGGATATAATTTTTCTCTTTGACCGTCCGGTAAAGAAAATCCATTGCCTCTGCCTCCTGCAGGCCTCGCGCGGCGGCTGTATTGATGGCGATATCCAGGCCGATCAGGCCGATGTGTCTGTTTCCTATGCTGATGGTGCGGGAAGTGGCGGCATCCATTGTTGATCCTCCGTAAAGTGTGGTCTTTCCCATGTAAAATACATGATCGGAACAAAGGGGTAAATCTGATTTTGCTTACCATTTAACCTTAGCAACATCGAAAAAACAATGTTTGCCATATTGGACGCCGCATTAGAAAACCACGGATGAACACGGATTCACACAGATTTTTTCTGGAAATTGCATACCTGCTTGAGCGTATCGAAAGCGGAAAAAATATCGTTTTCCGAGCAATGGTGGCAATCACTTACCGGATTGTGGAAAATGCGGGAAAAAAAAACCTGTTCTGGTATCATGGGCGCATGTCGACAATAGCCTCCAAAATAGCCTGTGTCGAGGTGCGACGGCTTTTCCGTCCGGAAATCCTTCAATTTCTCTCGGTTATTGCCCGGGACAGACCTTCCGGGATCTATCTGGCCGGCGGCACGGTACGGGATCTTCTTCTCGGAAGAAAGCCGGCGGATGTGGATAT
>JALSNT010000524.1 GCA_026986885.1 Desulfobulbaceae bacterium | reverse complement strand
CGGCCAGCCTTGGATTTCCATAGCCGCAAATGGCGTATAATCCACATGCTGATGAAGCAGGGGGCTGGAAATGGTTTTTTTTACCCTCGGATCAAGAATAATCATGTCGGCATCGCCACCGATTGCCAGATCGCCCTTGTGCGGAGCCAGTCCCATTATCTTCGCCGGATTTGTCGCCGTCAGTCGAACAAACCGGTTTGGGTCAATGCGTTTTTTTACCACTCCTTCGCTAAAGAGCAGCGGCATTCGGGTTTCCACTCCGGGTATACCGCCGGGCGCGGCAAAAATATCGGTTCGTCCCCGCTCAACCTTCTGCATCCGGGAAAAGGAACAGTGGTCGGTGGCAACCACGTCAATGGAGTCGTCTCCAAGGCCGTCCCACATGGCGTCACAGTCTTCCTGTCTGCGCAGCGGCGGTGACAGGATGTATTGCAGTCCTTCATCATCCGGTTTTTTATAACAGTCTTCGGTAAGCACAAGGTACTGGGGGCAGGTTTCCGCGTATATTTCACTTCCCTGCCTGCGGGCTTTGCGGATAATTTCCAGCCCGGCGGCGGTGGAGAGATGGACGATATAAATGGGAACCTCGCCGGCGGCACGGGCAAGTTGAATCAGCCGGAAGACGGCCTCGGCCTCGGCATAGTCGGGGCGGCTTGCAGGATGAAGCATCGGGTTGCTACAGTCGCCCATGGTGCGGAATTTGTTGGTCAGAGAGGAGATTATTGCGTGATTTTCGGCATGGAAGGTGACCCGTACCCCGGCTGCCTGCGCGGTTTTCAGCACAGTGATAATTTCTTCATCAGTGAGGCGCCCGGAATAGGTCAGGTAGACCTTGAGGCTGGAAATGCCCTGCCCGGGCAGCAATGAGATGTCATCCAGCACCGCCTGGTCAACATGCTGGATGACCGCGTGCAGGCCGTAATCAATCACCATTTCCGTCTCGGCCTGCTGCCGGTAGCTGTTGAGCTGGTGATTCAGACTGCAGCCGGGCGGCCCGAATCCAGGATGCTCAACAATGGTGGTGGTACCGCCAAAGGCGGCGGCCATTGATCCGAAATAAAAACCGTCGCTGACCTTTTCACCGCCCACCTCAAGGTTGAGATGGGTATGCACGTCAACACCGCCGGGCATGACCAGGCAGTCCCGAGCGTCAATGACGGTGCAGCCCTCCGCCGGCAACCCATCGGCCATGGCGGCAATACGGCCGTCTTCGGCTAAAATATCCGCCTGCAGAATATCGGTGGCGGTGACCACCGTGCCGTTTGTTACCAGGGTTTTCATGATTACTTCTGCAGGGCCTCCCAGAGACGCACTCCCTGCTCCCTGGCAAAGCCGAGGACTTCTTCCTCGTCGACAAGGGTCGATTTCCTCTGCTCAACAATGACCCGGCCCCGGGCGATTACCGTGTCGACGTGCAGCGCTTCAAGGCCGAACAGAAAATGGCCGTAAAAATTATCACCATTCAGCTCGGTGGGAGTGTCATAGTCAAGGATGACCAGATTATTTTCACCATCACCCACGCCGTTAAACCGGGCAAGGTAGTTGTGGACATTGCGAAAACGGCGGTATACCTCATCATAGCCGATACCGCCAGTGGTGGAACAGACCAGATGGTGCGCTTTGGCAGAACGGAGCATATCGTTGTGCATGCCGTCGGTACCTAACATGACGTTGTCCAGCCAGTCATAATCGGTGAGGCCGACATTATTGTTCTGGTTTGACTCAACGTTTGCGACCACCCAGACCCCGGAATCGGCGATAATTCTGCGTTCCTCATTATCGCAGTGGACGCAATGACCTAAAATGGTTTTGCTGCTCTCAAGTCCGCCCATATCCAGCAGGCGCTCGGCAACCCGTTTGCCGTAGGTTTGCTCGCAATGCACCTGATCGGCCTTGTCTTCGGC
>JALSNT010000523.1 GCA_026986885.1 Desulfobulbaceae bacterium | reverse complement strand
CTGTCGGGGGTTCGAGTCCCTCCCGAGGAGCCATTCAACCTGAAGCCTGGTCTCCGTGACCGGGCTTTTTTTATGTCATTTTTTGTCTATATACTATATAGTCCAACGGCAAATCGCTATTACTGCGGGCAAACAAGTAATTTACAACGACGACTGCAACAGCATAATAATCCAGCCTACCAGGGATCAAAAACGACAAAACGTTTTCCCGGACCATGGAAGTTAACTTGGTCTTCTCACAAGATGATGGATAGAGGAGAGGCCATGGTCCTGGAAAAGAAAATTAAAAAACGCGGCATAAAACGATATTTGAACGACCAGTTGGTAGAGTCCCGCCAAAGGCGGGATTAACCACCCTGTTCCGCAGGATGCGGAATTCCCTCCCGAGGAGCCATTTATGTAAAGCCTGGTCTTTTTATAGACCGGGCTTTTTTCATTTACAGCTGTTTTCCGTTTCCGGGCAACCATAGAGCGTTTTAATGGAATATTTCATAGGTATTGATACCGGTGGTACGTATACAGACGCTGTCCTGCTGGAACAGTCAACCGGTAGAGTTATCCGTCGGGCAAAAAAACCAACCACCCATCATGATTTAAGTATCGGCGTCGGCGATGCCCTGTCCTCTCTTTTTTCCGGCGAAATCAGCTCCGAAAATGTTGTCGGACTGGCCGTATCAACGACCCTGGCCACCAATGCCATCGTCGAAAACCGTGGCGCCAGGGTCGGCTTGTTTGTTCTTGGGTATGTTCGCCCTTTTAAACTGCCGGTGGTCGCCAATGTTTTTCTCAAGGGCGGCCATGACATCCTGGGAAAGGAAGAGCAGCCGCTGGACCTCGAAAATCTCGTTGACACCGTACAGGGTCTGAAAAACGAGGTGGACAGCTATGCAGTCTGCGGTGCAATGTCCATAAAAAACCCGACCCATGAACTGGTTGCGGAAAAGGCCATCACACTCATTGATCCCAAGCCCGTATTCTGCTCCCATAAGGTCAGCAGCCATCCTGGTATGCGACAGCGGGCTGCCACGGCCTGCCTTCACGCCAAACTGCAGCCCCTGATGATTGATTTCCTTTCTTCTATCCAGCGTTCCATGATTCAGGTCGGCCTGGATTGCCCGGTAACCATCATTTGCGGTAACGGCCGGGGCGCATCACTGGAGGAGGTAGCCGACCGGGCCGCCATTACCATGGCCAGCGGCCCGGCTGCAACCGCTGGTTTTGGCGCCACTGCCGGAAGAGATACAGCCCTGGTGGTCGATGTCGGCGGAACAACCACGGATGTCTGCATGCTGAAACACGGCCGTCCGGTCATCAACAAAGAAGGCTGCCGTATTGAAGAGTGGCAGACGCATGTGGAAGCCATTGACATGTACACCGCTGCCGGAGGAGGAGACAGCCATATAACCTGCGCCAGCGATGGCCGACTGCGCATCCTTCCGGCCAGAGTGCAACCGCTCGCGACAACGCCTGGTCTTCCGAACCCAAAAAAATGGTTGGGCTGCGGCAGGCGCAGTGCTCTGATCCTACCGGTGAATAATGGCACAGACTCTCAGGATCCCGTTCTTGCATGCCTGGCCAAGCAAGGACCATCCACCTTTGTTACACTTGCCGGGCAAAGCGGCCTGAATGGAATGGCGCTTGAAAAACATATCGAACGACTCTTTTATTTACAGAAGGTGACGATCAGCGGCTTCACTCCCACGGATGCCCTGCATGTACTTGGCGAACTTGAAATCGGTGATATTTCCACGGCACAACAGGGCGCCGAAATTCTTGCCGCCGAACTTAACCTCAGTGTAGAGCAACTCTGCCGACAGACCGTGGCGCTGACGGAAGACGTTATTGAAAATATCATTCTGGATTATCTTGGCCGTGCCATCTGGGGAGAACAAAAGGCGGCTCCTTT
>JALSNT010000522.1 GCA_026986885.1 Desulfobulbaceae bacterium | reverse complement strand
GGTAATAAAGATATAGGTCATGTTATGCCTGCGTTGCAGCCGGCGCAACAGCTCAATAACCTGTGCCTGGATGGTCATGTCAAGGGCGCTTGTTGGTTCATCAAGGATGAGCAGCCTGGGCCGCAGGACAAGTGCCCGGGCAATGGCAATGCGCTGGCGTTGACCGCCGGAGAATTCATGGGGAAAACGGGCGGCCATATCCGATGCAAGCTCCACCTCTTCCAGCACCTGGGCAACGAGCCGCCGGCGTTGTTTGCGGTTGCCGATTTTATGTACTTTAAGGCCTTCGCCGATGATCTGCTCAACGGAAAGCCGGGGTGACAGCGATGAAAAAGGGTCCTGGAAGACGATCTGCATGTCCTTCCGCAAAGGGCGCATCCCGGAAGCAGAGAGGGAGCTGAGTTCAATCGTTGTCCCCTGCCGGTGATAAAGAATTCTGCCCCGGCAGCGGGTAAGTTGCAGCACGCACATGGCAAGGGTACTCTTGCCCGACCCCGATTCTCCCACCACACCCAGGGTAGTGCCCTCCGCAATTTTCAGACTGACCCCATCGACCGCCTTGAGGATATTTTTTTGTTTACGCCTGAAAAATCCGCCGCCTCTGGACAGTATGAATTGACAGCGGATATTCTGCAACTCAAGAATATCTTTGCCGCCGGTCCTTGGTTTTCCGGTTGTGGCGGGCAGCGAGGTCAGCAGTTGTCTGGTATATGGGTTTTGCGGATCATTAAAAATTTTTTTTATCGCTCCCTGTTCAACAATTTTTCCCCGGTACATGATGGAAACCGAGTCGGCGATCAGCCGGACCATGGGCAGGTCATGGGTTATCAGGAGAATAGTCATTTTGTATTCTGCCTGTATATCCATCAGCAGGTCGAGGATCTGCCTCTGGATGGTGACGTCAAGAGCCGTAGTCGGTTCATCGGCGATCAGTAATTTGGGTCGGCAGGCAAGGGCCATGGCAATCATGATCCGTTGTCGCTGGCCGCCGGAAAGCTGGTGGGGATAGGCATTCATCCGGTATTCCGGTTCCTTGATACCACAACGTTTCAGGAGCTGCAGCCCCTGTTTCCATGCCTCATCCTTATCTATGTTCCCGTGCAGCAGCAAAGGCTCAAGTAACTGGTTACCGATGGTGTACACGGGGTTAAGGGAAGTCATTGGTTCCTGGAAAACCATGGCAATATCATTACCCCTGATGCGGCGTATCTTTGCCAGAGGCAATTCGAGCAGCTCAAGGCCGTTAAAATGGATGGCGCCGCTGGTTGTAATTCGGCAGCTTTCCTCAAGAAGACGCAGGATTGTCATGGCAGTGACGGATTTGCCGGAGCCGGACTCCCCGACAAGGGCATGGGTTTCCCCCTGATTTATGCGCAGGGAAACCCGACGCAGTACCTTTTTTTCTCCTTCCGGTTCCTGGTCGGAAAGAAAGGATAGGCAGAGCTGATCAATGGAGAGTAATGGCTGCATTGTAAAAAAAAAATTAACAAAGATACCGGATGACGGTTATGTACCTGCTGATGAGATTTTATGTAAACTACAACATGACGGAGACGCGGGCAACCGGAAGATTGTACCCTCACCGGAAAAGACAAAACTGAAATTCTCAATTCCGGTGAAATTTGACCGCATCCCAAAACTTCGATCTGTTGCGTCGTCTATGCCGGGAGAATCCAACATACTATTTCCCCGGAGATTATATTTACCTGTATATTTAAATTTTTTCTTTTCACTAAGACATCAAACTTGAAAGAACCGGGTAAATTGAATAGCATGCTTCTTCATTCTTCGAACCTTTTGCCTGATGAAAATAACGGGTATGGAAATACCTTTTGTTGTGTTTTTCCGGGTAAATATAACGCTCAATTCAGGTATGAACAGAGAGCAGTCACATGGTAGTCGTCTCT
>JALSNT010000521.1 GCA_026986885.1 Desulfobulbaceae bacterium | reverse complement strand
GATCGGCATCTTCAAGATAACGGCTGACAACCTTTGACCCCGGCGCCATGCTGGTTTTAACCCATGGTTTAGCCTGCAATCCGAGTTCTACCGCCTTGCGGGCCAACAGGCCGGCTCCAATCATAACGGCCGGGTTGGATGTATTGGTACAGCTGGTAATGGCGGCAATAACAACGGAACCGTCCTTTAAGGAAATCTGCTCGCCATCCACATCAAAACAACCCTGCCGCAATTCGTCTTCAGGTACTTCCGGGCATCCGCAATCAGGGATAATCAGTTGACAGGCTCCCCCTTCATCCGCCCAGCAGCCACCGTTACTCTCCTGCGAGGTGTTCGGGTCCGGCGCTGGGGACAATTGGGTAAGAAACACATCATTCATCCTGGACAGCGGGATCCGGTTCTGTGGTTTTTTAGGCCCGGCCAGACTCGCTTCAACCTCATCGAGCCGGATCTCGTAAACGACCGTATACCTTGGGTCAGGACTGTGTGTTGAGCGGAACAGTCCCTGCTCCCGGCTATAGAATTCCACCAGATGAACCAGTTCCTTTTTCCTGCCGCTGGCGAGAAGATAGGCGAGGGTCTGCTCATCCACGGGGAAAAATCCCATGGTCGCCCCGTACTCCGGGGCCATATTGGCAATGGTTGCCCGATCCGGCAGACTGAGTCGGCCGGCGCCCGGGCCAAAAAATTCGACAAAACGGCCAACCACACCCTTCTCGCGTAAAAACTCGGTAATGGTAAGGACCAGATCGGTTGCGGTAATGCCCTCGCGCAGACTGCCAATCAGTTTCACCCCCACCACCTCCGGGATCTGCATGGAATAGGGCTGCCCAAGAAGAACCGCCTCGGCCTCAATACCGCCGACACCCCAGCCAAGAACCCCCAGGCCATTGATCATGGTCGTATGTGAATCAGTACCAAGAACCGTATCCGGATAGAGAACAAGCTCACCATCCTTTTCACCCTCCTGCACGACAGAGGCCAGGTACTCCAGGTTGACCTGATGAACGATGCCGGTACCCGGCGGCACCACCCGGAAATTTGTAAGGGCTTTCTGTCCCCAGCGCAGCATGGAGTACCGTTCCCGGTTTCGTTCCATCTCACGTTCCACATTTCGTGCCAGGGCATATTTGTCACCAAAAAAATCAACCTGGACGGAATGATCAATAATGAGATCAGCCGGAACAAAAGGGTTCATCGTTTCAGGATTTCCCCCATGCCGGGCAACTGCAGCCCGGAGAGCCGCCAGATCGACAAGCGCCGGCACCCCGGTGAAATCCTGCAAAACGACTCGGCCCGGCATAAAAGGAATGGAACCGGGACTGGCCATATCAGGCTGCCAGGATGCCAGGTTGTCAATGTCTTCCCGGCTCACCATATCCGTCCCACCATTGCGCAGTAGATTTTCCAGCAGAATGCGGATGGAAAAAGGAAGATGATCAATATTTTTGTATCCGTATTCCGCAAGAGCGGTCAGCGAATACAGGGTATAGGTTGTGGTGTTGACCTGAAACTGTTTTCGGACATCTATTGCTGTAGAGGTGGATTTTTTCATGGCAAAGTCACCGGGGTGATGATTTCTGATGGTTTATTCAGTACATCGTTAATAAAACGGTGCACGGTTGCAAAGACCTCTTCCTCTCCTGTACCGGTGACGATGATATGATTCTTTCTCGGGAAAATAATCAGTTTTTTCATTGAGGAATGCACCCGCCGGTAGATGAGCCGGGCACTTTTGGGATTAACAACCGGGTCTGTGTCCCCCTGCAGCACCAGGATAGGTTCCGTAATTTGCTCAAGTGATTTATCAACCCGCTTCATCACCTTTTCCATCTGGGCAATGGAAGAAAGTGGGTGCCTGTCGTAATTGATATCCGGGTTTTCACTCTTGTTCTCAACCCATTCCCTGATGCCTTTGGCATGCAGATGCGCTATCATTTCATTGAAGGCCTGCAGAGTCGGCACAATATAGCTTACCTGCAGATTATTCAGTTTCAACGCGGAATTAATAGCGACCACACCATCGGTATCATACTGGGCCGCATGCAGAAGAGCCAACAGACCGCCGGTGGAAAACCCGCCAATGAATACCTTGTCACACACCTGCCGCATGGCGGTAAAGGCCCGTTCAAAATCCACCACCCAGTCATCAGCGCTTACATGCTTCAGCGCCTCGGGATCAGTACCGTGTCCCCTCAGCCTGGGCAGATAGACATTGATACCACGCGCAAAGAGATATTGGGCCAGCTTCTTTCCTTCCGCCGGTGCGGCCATGTAGCCATGCGAAAAAACCAGGCCGGTTGTATTTGCCGGATCATAGAACACCCTTGGAGCGCCAACATCCTTTTTTCCCGGCACCCTGCCATCATGATAGGTGAGATATTCTTTTTCATAGAGCGCCCAGTCAACGTTTTGCAGTTGGGCAAAATTGTCGGCACGGAGTTTCACCTCTTTATAGGTGGCATTTTGGTTGGCCAGTTCGACTATTTTCTTTTGCCACTTGATCTCGTTGAGAATTACCTGCAGGGTATTTTTAACGCGTATTTTATTAAAGTCATAATCCTGCTCAAGGAGATGCCGGTCAAAGAGATAGTCGCCCTCGCTGTCCCGGTAGAGGATTTTTTGCCGCATAGCCAGTTGAATGGCCGATACAAAAGGAGCATATTTTTTATCAAGAATGAGTTTAAACAATTCATTTTTCAACTCGGGATGCAGGTTGAGTCCCTTAATTTTTGCCAGTTCTCTGGCATTTTTGTAGATAAGCGTTTTGAGATAACTCGGACAGACTTTCAGGGTCGGCATGGTCACCAGGCTTAAAATAAAGATATGGTCAAAATTGATCTGCATATTGCCATACACCTTTTCCATAGCCTCGTTGATCACCACTCTCCGCTGACTTTCAAAGAGCCTGTTTATAAAACTCTCGTCATCCAGAGTACCACTATGCTGCTCAAGATATTGGTCGAGGTATTGTTTTGCCGGAATGGCTTTGCCGAAATGGAGATGCATATTTGCATGCATTAATAGATTGATTTCAATCTCCAGCTCCTCAAACAGTCTGGTACCACGGAGATTGAACCACTTGTCAAGCCGGAGCAGCAGTCTGTTTTCCCCGGGACGAACAGGGTAATAGGTGATGGAGAGCGGCACGATATTGAGGGAGAGATCCTCATTGATTTTTTTCCTGTCCACCGCGTAGAGGGAGCAGAACCGTTGTATTTTTTCGTCATCATCGGTTTCCCTGACTTTTTGCCGCATTATCTCCGCTTTCAATGCCAGCATGGCGGCACCGGTATGCACCGGCCCTTCACGCATCGCTGTATGAATGCAGAACTCGCCATGATCAAAGGTAATTCGTTTGTTTTTGACCATGTGGCCTTCAGGATAGATGATCCAGTCGGCACGACCGGAGAGAAAATCATCGACGATGATGCAGTCTCTTGCCTTATTCTTGGTTGATATGGAACCAACCAAGTGCAGATATCCGCCCAGCCATCCCACAAAAACGGTATCATCCGCCAGTGATCTGGCGATCCGTTTATATTGACTGAACAAGAGATACGGTACGGCAAAAGTTTCAAATCGAGTGAAATGGTTGGCTAAAAAAAGTACCGGTGCCCTGGGCAGTTCTTCGCCGCTGATGGTGACATTGGCGCCACTGAGTTTTTTGACGATAAATAAAAAAAATGAAGAGACCCAGAGCATTACCTTGAGCATCGAAAATACTCCCCGTGGCTGAATGAATCGACCCCGATTATGCCGCGCTGTAATTCTGTTGCCCTTTCTATCAATGTTTTCTCATTTTCATCAAGGGATTGTTCACCATACATTTTCCGGTGCGCAAAGGCCTCTTTCGCCTCCCGCATGGCGCGAGCGGCATCAATGAGTTCCCGGACCCGACCGCCTCTATAGATATTACGGCAGAGACGATCCCGAACTGATGCACCGGTGGTTAACAGGCCGGCGATTTTATGCAAATCCGCATCGTCTACCACCGATCCCAAACGGTTAACCCTTGCGTAAAAACCAACCCCTTTAAAGACTGCCCCCAAAACGCCCCTGGCCAGATTTTGATAGATACCGGCAAAGGCTTTGTCGATCTCGTTAAAGCCGTTTGTCATGGCCACCCTGAGGAACACCTCATCCTCTTTTTTTTCGCCTTCCTGCTTAAACCGTTTCATGGTGGCGGTCAGCAGATACATCTGGGCCAGGATATCTGCAAAACGTCCGGAAAGAGACTCTTTTCTTTTTAAGCCGGCTCCCATAAGGCCAAGAGCCACATCTCCTAAAAAGGCAAACCTGGCCGATGCCCAGGAAAGTTTTTGTTCATAACGCCTGGTCACCCCGCCCTGCCTGCATCGGTGCAGATGCCCCCTGGTAAGGCCCAGCAATATTGTTCTGAATCCATTGACCAGTATGTGCTTAATATGGGAGAAGAACAGGTTGTCAAAGGTCTTGATATCCCCGTTTTCCAGTGCTTCAATTTCACCATAGGCATACGGATGACAGCGGATGACTCCCTGGCCGAACTGGATCAGGGTACGGGTCATGATGTTTGCCCCTTCAACGGTTATGGCCACCGGCGCGCCAAAATATGCATGGGCAAGAAGATTATTCGGCCCTCTGCTGATCGCGGCCCCGCCCAGGATATCCATACCGTCAAGGATCATCCTGCGAAATTTTTCCGTGCTTTGATACTTCATGATCGCATTGGCCACGGCTGGTTTTTCCCCGTTATCAATGGCAGCGATGGTAAAGGTCCTTGCGGCATCAAGCAGATAGACATCGGCCCCCATTCGACCGATGACCTCGGCAATGCCCTCGAATTTACCGATGGCAATACCGAACTGATGCCGAACCGCACTGTACGTGGAGGCGACAAGAAGGGCAAGTTTGCTGCCGCCGGTGCTGGTTGAGGGCAAAGAAATACCACGCCCCACAGCCAGTGATTCCATCAACATCTCCCATCCCCTGCCAACACCCTGTTCACCACCGATAATGTCATCAAGGCCGATCACCACGTCCTTACCAACAAGCGGTGCATTGACAAAGGGAACATTTAAGGGATCATGACGCCTGCTTTGATCCACACCCTCTTTTGCAGCGTCGATCAGTCCACAGGTAATGCCGAGATCTTCTCCCTTGCCCAGCAGATTGTCCGGATCGCGCAAGATGAATGCCAGGCCGATGACCGTTGCAACTGCCCCAAGTGTGATATAGCGTTTTTCAAACTGCAGTTTAATTTTCAGCTCCCCATCACTGTCGCGAAAAACAGTTCCATGGGACTGAATCGAGGTCGCATCACTGCCGGCCTGCGGTTCGGTGAGCGCAAAGCAGGGAATCTCACGACCATCGGCCAGACGTGGCAGGTAATAGTCCTTTTGTTTATCAAATCCGTAATGAAGCAACAGTTCGGCCGGTCCCAAGGAGTTGGGCACCATCACCGTGATGGCAAGCACCTGGGAGCGGGTGGCCAGTTTTTCGATCACGCAGCTGTGTCCATAGGCGCTGAACCCCAGTCCGCCGTACTTCCTGGGGATAATCATACCGAAAAACCGTTTTGCCTTAATATACTCCCATACATTTTCCGGTAGATCTCTTTGCTGAAAAACCTCCCAGTCATCAGTCATGGCGCACAACTCTTCAACTTCATTGTCAAGAAAGGACTGCTCTTCCTCACTCAGACCTGGATAAGGATGAGCCATGATCTTTTCAAAATCCGGGTGACCGCTGAAAAGATCACCTTCCATCCAGACATCACCGGCACGCAGGGCCGTCTTTTCGGTAGCCGAGATTGAAGGCAGCAGACCTCTTTTTTTAAGCAGCTTGAAAAGCGGCGCTGTAAATAATTTCACGCGTATTGTTGTAAACATACTCATGAACCACCTCCATAAAAGGTTTCATGACCCTTATCCATGGCCAGCAAAAGATCACAGGGGGTAAAACGACTGCCATATGTTGTTTTGAGCAGACCAAGTCGAATCACGATGGCATCAATGCCCAGTTCATCGGCATAGCGCATCAAACCGCCCCGGAAGGCTGGAAAGCCGGTGCCCATGACCATTGCCATGTCAAGATATCCGGCATTAGCCACCACGCCCTCTTCCAGGCACCGCGCCGCCTCATTGATCATGGTCAACAGCATTCGATCACAAATAGTCTGTTCATCAAGTTGGATTTTTCCCTGTTGCAGGGTTGCGATGCGCTTATTGATTTCAGGATGCTTTTTCTTGTGGTCATAAAATCCAAGGCCGCTCTTTTTGCCCAGCCAGCCCTTTTCCACCATCCGGGTCATGATTTCACTCACCGCCATCCGATCCCCATAGGCCTGATGTAAGATTTCCGATACTTTCCCGCCAATGTCCACCCCGACGGTATCAATCAGGGTAAAAGGCCCCATCGGCATGCCAAATGCCAGCAGAGCAGCGTCTATTTTCTGTATATCCTCTCCCTGCTCAAACATAATCGCCGCTTCACTGAGATAGGGCATAAGGATGCGGTTGACCAGAAACCCGGCTGATTCTTTGACCTTGATCGGTGTCTTGCCCATCCGCTTGGTCAGCTGCACCACGGTGGCAATGGTTTGTTCATCTGTTTTTTCTCCGGCGATAATCTCAACAAGGGGCATCCGATGAACCGGATTGAAAAAATGCATACCGATAAACCGGTTCGGGTGATCGAGTTTTTCCGCCAGATCGCTGATGGAAAGAGATGAGGTGTTGGAGGCGATAACGGCATCCGGTTGGAGAACAGCTTCAAACTCGTTATACACCTGTTGTTTCACAGTGAGGTCTTCAACAACCGCCTCCAGAAGAAAATCCGTGTCGTCAAACCCTTCGTACCCGGTGGTAAAGGTTATCTTATCCATCTTCAGCGCTATTTCCCGTTCGGTCAGGCGTCTTCGCTTCCTGATGCCCTCGTAAATCTTGCGAATCGCGGCAATCGCCCGCCCTATACTGTCGTTATTGATATCCTTTAAGCGAACATCAATATCCTGGTTATTGAGCGCCCAGGCGATACCGCTGCCCATTGCTCCTGTTCCGACAATGGCGCTGTGTTGGATTGTTTTTGCTCCGGCTGTGCTGAATGTCTCTTTTTTCAGTTTTTCAGAAATAAAAAAAAGATCGATCAGATTTTTTGAAATTGGAGTAAGGGCAAGCCGGGTGACCGCCTCCCGCTCAATCCTGAGACCTTCTTTAAACGGTTTTCCAAAACTCTCCTCCATCACCTTGATAACCGCAAGCGGCGCCGGATAATGACCGTGTGTTTTGGCCAGCACTTTTTTCTCAGCCATCCTGCCTATAATCTTCCGTACCGGGGCAAGTTTCTCATACCAGGAAATTCCCTTTCTGGAACAACAGAGCTTCTTCTTCAGATTGCCGGTAAGGATTGCTTCGATGAACTCTTCTTTTTTAAACTCCAGGTATCCGCTTGGTACGCAGGCATCAACCACTCCGAGTTTAAGCGCCTTTTCCCCTTTAAGCCGTTTGGCGCCGATGATAAGCTCCATGGCCTTGGCATAGCCGACCAGTGGCGGAAGCCGCTGCGTGCCGCCAAACCCCGGCAAAATGCCAAGGTTCACTTCCGGCAGACCAATGCGGGTATGCGGATGACTGGTTGCAATCCGATAGGTGCAGGCAAGGCTCATCTCCAGGCCGCCGCCGAGACAGGCCCCATCAATCATGGCAATGGTCGGGAAGGGAAGGGATGCCAGCTTTGTGAAAATATCCTGTCCCTGTCGCACAAAAGCGGTAATGATCTCTTTATCATCGGCTGCCTTTATTTCATGAATATCAGCTCCGGCAATGAAAATATTGTCTTTAGCGCTCTCAATAAACAGCGCTTTTACACTTCCATCCCCGGCAAGCGCATCAAGGTGTTCTGCAAACTCCAACAGCGCCGCCCGGGTAAATACATTTGCCTTACTCTCCGGAGTATCAAAAGTAAGAGTCGCTATACCGCGGCTGTCTGTTGTCAGCTCAAAATATTTTTTTATTTCCTTTGATTGCGTTGTCATTATTCCACCTCCAGAAGAAGTGCCGCTCCCTGACCGCCGCCGATACAAAGCGTTGCCAGGCCCGTTTGCAGATTACGATTGCGCAGTTCATGCAAAAGGGTGAGGACAAGGCGGGTACCGGTCATGCCCACCGGATGCCCGAGGGCTATGGCGCCGCCGTTGACATTTAGAATTTTCGGATCAATGGCCCCGACGGCAGCGGTGCCGGCAAAATGGGTAGCCGAAAATATTCTGGAATCAAAGGCCCGCAGGCAGGCTATAACCTGAGCGGCAAAGGCCTCATTGATTTCCACAAGATCAATATCAGACATCGTCAATCCGGTCC
>JALSNT010000520.1 GCA_026986885.1 Desulfobulbaceae bacterium | reverse complement strand
GGTGTCATCACCGGCAACAGCACGCAAAACGGCATCTATGTTGCCGGAACTTCAGCCCTTGCCGACTATTCCGGCAATACCATTACCTACAACAACACCTATCCGCTCGGGGTGGCGGCCGATGACGTCGGCCGTCTGCTTGGCGGCAACACCCTGACCAATATCGACGGTGACAGCTATATCGAGGTAACCGGCGGCACGGTAACCAGGGACGCCACCTGGCCTGCAACGATCAAGTATCATATTCTTGGCAGTATCACGGTGCAGGGTACGGACGGCGATGATCAGATCACCACCCTGACCATTGCCCCGGGGTCTGAACTTCTGTTTAACAGGTACACGAGCCTGGCCATCGGTGTCAACAATGCCAATGGCGATCCCGGCGCCCTGGTTGCCCGGGGAACTGTTGATCATCCCATCCTGTTCACCTCCGGCCAGGAGACTCCGGCATCCGGAGACTGGTATGGCATATACTTCTATAATACCTCCGATGATGCCTCCACCATTCTTGAGCACTGTATCATCGAGTATGCAGGTTCCAATGGCGCGATCTACGTTTACCAGGCGTCACCGACGATCAAAGACTCTATAATCAGGCACAGTTTCGACTACGGAGTTTATAGCCAGGGCGGCGCCCCTGTCATCACCGGTAACACCTTTGAGCATAACGGTAACTATGATATTTATTTTTATGGATCTGTTAACGGCGCTATAACAGGCAATACCTTTAATAATGGTGTATATGCTCCCGGCTCCGGCACACCGACATTCAGTTCCAACACATTTAACTACAACAACGATTTTCCCCCACGTATTCTGGCCGATAATGTAGGGGTATTCACAGCATCATCCACTTTCACTAATTCCGAAAATGGATTTGTAGAGGTTGTTGGTTCGACAATAACAAGGGACGCCACCTGGCCGGCAAGCATTTCTTACCATCTTCCTTCGCGGCTATATGTCCAGGGTACGGATGGTGATGACCATGTGACTACCTTGACCATAGCGGCCGGGGCAGCCCTCAAGTTCCCTGTTTATGGTTTAATGACCATCGGCGGGCAATCCGGCGCCCCTGGAGCATTAATTGCCAACGGTACCGTAGAAAATCCCGTCCTCTTCACATCAAATGCGCCCCAGCCATCTACGGGAGACTGGTATGGTCTGTGGTTTTACAACACCACGGATGACAGTTCTTCTCTTAAACATTGCATAGTGGAATATGCCGGCCGTACCCCCAATGCGCAGGCATTAAACAGTGCAGTTCTTATAAAATCCGCATCACCGACCGTGAAAAACTCTGTGATCAGGCAGAGTGGTAATTACGGCATTGGGATAGGATCAGGTTCACCAATAATTGACGGCAATACCTTTGTTGACAATACCAATTATGATATATTTTTTACCGGCACATTTGGAGGAACAGTCAACAATAATACTATAAATAACAGTATATACCTTCCATATTCAGGTGTTTCATCGCTGCACAACAATACTATAAAATATAATGAATCATTTCCGTTGGAGATTGATGCTGACAATATCAGTGCGTTGTTGTCAGATAATATAATCACGGATATCCCTGAATATGGTTTTGTCAATGTTTCATTTGGAGAAATAATTCATGATGCAACCTGGACTGATAAGCTGCAATACCATATTAAGGATGATATTTTTGTTCGTGGAAATGATGGCGCGGATAATATCACCACTCTTACCCTGTTGCCGGGTGTCATCCTGAAGTTTGCGGAGAACAAACGACTTGTTTTCGGCAATGCCGATGGTCCTGCAGCTGCTCTGATTGCCCGTGGAACCCCTGGCAGGCAAGTCCTGTTTACCTCTCTACAGACGACACCGGCGGCAGGCGACTGGCAGGGTCTGTGGTTCTACCATACAACAGACAGCGCCACGACCAGACTTGAACACTGCGTCGTAGAATATGCAGGCAGAGGCAATACCCAGGCAATTTTTATTAACGCCACCTCGCCAACCTTTATAAACAGTACTATCCGTCACAGCGGACACTACGGGTTTAATGTCTCATACGGAAATCCTGTAATTTTTCATAATGAAATTTATGGAAACAGCGCAGAAGCAATATTTAATTCCACTGCTTCCGATATGATTTCGCATTTTATTGTTACAGCAGAAAATAACTGGTGGGGCGATGCCTCCGGCCCCCATGACCCATCAAATGCCGATGGTTTACAAAATCCTGGAGGAACCGGTGACGATGTTGGTGATTATGTAGATTATTCGCCATGGCTGACAAGTCAACCTGTCTATGTTGTCGATACGGATAATGATGGTCTTTCCGATGATGATGAAGTAAACGTGTACGGCACGGATCCCAACAGTGGCGATACTGATCATGACGGTATTGCAGACGGCGCTGAGGTCACCTACTGGGGCAACAACTGGAATGCTGATGCAGATGGTGACAATATTATCAACCTGCTGGATCCGGACTCGGACAATGACGGTCTTGATGATGGCACTGAAGTGGCCCAGGGCAGTGACCCGGCCGATGCAAATTCCATCAGCGCGGCTGTTGTTTATGAAGACGGTGAAAGCGGCACTGTGTCCGGCTGGGACGTCTATGACAACGATCCCGCCGGCGCCGCCATTGCCAATGTCGATGATCCGGACAGGAACAGCCGGGTTATCGAATTTACTGGTTCCGGCGCGGCCAATGGCTACCGACTGCGCAACCCGGACGGCTCCTGGTGGAACAACGGCGCCCATAAGATCATCCAGTGGTCCATGAAGTATTCCGTAAACTATACGGTCTATATTGCGGTCCAGACCACGGGCGGGTTCCGGTATATTTATTATAACAAACTTGATTACAACAATCTTGGTGAAGATAAATATATTCACCACGGTCTTGGCATTTCATCCCGGGACGGGAACTGGCATACCTTTACCCGTGATCTTGAACACGACCTCCACGATGCCCAGCCAGACAACAATCTTGTTGCTATCCTCGGTTTCCTGATCAGGGGCTCTGGCCGGGTTGACGACATAAAAACCCTGGCGAGTTATCCGGTTGATTTGGATTCAGACAGTGATGGCCTGACAGACCTTGACGAAATGAATACCTATGGAACCCATCCCTATCTGCTTGACACAGACAAAGATGGCCTTGATGACGGAGCCGAGGTTACCTACTGGGGCAACAACTGGAATGCTGATGCGGATAATGACGGAATTATCAACCTGCTTGATGTTGATTCCGACAATGATGGTCTTGATGACGGTACAGAGGTTAGCCTCGGCACTGATCCGGCTGATGCGGCTTCCATCAGCAACTCCATTATTTATGAAGACGCTGAGGACGGTGCCACCATCGGTTGGGCTGTTTTTGACAACGATCCCGCCGGCGCCGCCATTGCCAATGTCGATGATCCGGACAGGAACAGCCGGGTTATCGAATTTACTGGTTCCGGCGCGGCCAATGGCTACCGACTGCGCAACCCGGACGGCACCTGGTGGAACAACGGCGCCCATAAGATCATCCAGTGGTCCATGAAGTATTCCGAAAACTATACGGTCTATATTGCAGTCCAGACCACGGACGGGTTCCGGTATATTTATTATAACAAACTTGATTACAACAATCTCGGTACCGATAGATACATCCACCACGGTCTTGGCACCTCATCCAAAGACGGGAACTGGCACACCTTTACCCGTGATCTCGAGCAGGATCTTCACGATGCCCAGCCAGACAACAACCTTGTCTCCATCCTGGGTTTCCTGATCAGGGGCTCTGGCCGGGTTGATGATATAACTCTGAGTCAATAAGTTGGTGCCTTGCACTGATGCGAGATATGGAATGTTTATTGATGGGTTTACGAATATTGCTCACCATGTTCTACCTGCTGGCCGCTCCTGTCGGGCAAGCCTGTGCGGCCCGGAATGCTGAGCATGTGTATGCCACCGGAAACGTCATGGAAATAGACCGTTGCGCATCTGCCTGGCTCATTAAACGGTATATTGATAATAAAGCTGTTTTCAGATTCTATCCGCCAGGGATCCTGATCACGGAAGGGAAGGCCTTTGATCGTCCCGAGGGTGATTGGCACCGGACTCACGACAGGGCAACCTTTGAAATTATTGCCCGGGCTGGTAAAATCAACAACAGCAAAATTACCTTTATCGGAAATCTGATACACGATATGGAAGTGAACTTCTGGGGAAACAAGTCCAATCCGGAAACCATGCGCTTTGCGTCAGGACTGCGCCGGGAACTTGCGAAGGGAAAGACCTGCGAGGATAAAATGCAACGCTGTTTTGCGTTCCTTAGCAGGTATACAGAATCGCTGCCCGATGAAGACCAATAGTATCTTAACAATTATTTTCGTGTTTTTTGTGGCAGAAAATAAACTCGAAATCAAAATATCGAAATCCGAAACTAATTCCACCTCAGGAATGTTTTAATGACACAAACAAGGGCAATTTACAGTAGCAAACATTGGAACCATTTTGATCATTCGGTCTATGGTTATTCGATATTGTTTCGAATTTGGTGTTTCTTATTTCGAATTTTCCGGTTTATCCGGGTTAGGGTATGAACGGGAAAATTATTCATCTCTATACTTGCGTATTTTTCATCCCCCTTCTTGTAGTCGCGTGGAAGCCTTGTCCTGCAACGGCAAAAGAGGTGATAGTCTATACTGCTGTTGATCAGTTGTTCTCGGAGCCTCTGTTGAAGCGGTTCGAAAAACAGCATCATATACGCACAAAGGTTGTCTATGACATAGAGGCCGTCAAGGGTGCGGGCCTGGTAAATCGGCTCATTGCCGAACGAAAGATACCCCGTTGCGACGTCTTTTGGAACAGCGAAGTGCTTCGGACAATTATGCTGCAGCGGCAACACATACTTGCCTCGTATATTCCTTTGGCAGCCAGAGATATTGAAGAGCAGTTCAAGGATCCAAAAGGATTCTGGACCGGGTTTGCCGGTCGTATACGTGTCATTGCCGTCAATACAAAGCTTGTTAATCCTGAAAACTATCCCGTCAGCATTGACGACCTCATGGCCGGGCCATGGCAAGGCAAAATCGCCATGGCCAACCCCCTGTTCGGCACCACTGCCATGTTTGTGGCCTCTCTTTTTAGCGCCAGGGGGAAAACGGGTGGCAGTAATTCTTTGAAGGCGTTACAAAAAAATAACGTACGGATAGTCGACGGCAATGCCGTTGTCCGGGATATGGTCGGTGCCGGATCGGTCGCTGTTGGCCTGACGGACATGGATGATGTGGTTCAAGGGATAAAGGCCGGCCTGCCGATAAAGGCAATTCGACCGTCAGGGCTTGCAAACGGCGCCCTGTTGATTCCCAATACCGTAGCCCTGGTCAAAGGAGCGCCGCATCCGGTTGAAGCAAGGGAATTGATCGAGTATTTAGTTTCAAGATCGGTGGAACAGGACCTGATAAACACCGGCTTTGCTCAGGTTGTTTTACGCAAAGATAACGGCAAAATTCCATCAGGTCCCTGGAACTATGAGGATATGGCCGATCAACTGCCATGTGCCCTCAACAGCGCGCAAATACTGTTTGTAAGATGACAAGTAGCCGATTACCCGACATGACATGGTATAGCAGATTTTCACGTTCCGGTGTCGTTTCCCTGCTGTACCTCGCCCTGTTTTTTCTCGTCGCCGTATCGCCTGTGTTGCTCATGTCCGGCAACAGTTTCCGAGCAGACGGCTCATGGAGCACCAGCCATTACACTTTTCTCACGCAATCCCGCTGGCTCGCCCTTTTTTTCCGCAGTGTCATGCTCTCCTTGTCTGCAACGCTCATCGCCGGGTTAATTGGTGTTCCTCTGGCCTTTTTTTTAGCCAGGTTTACCTTTCCGGGGAAACGGCTGGCTTCATTCCTTTACCTGGCCCCCCTTTTCATACCGCCTCATATTCATACCCTTGCCTGGTTGTATCTTTATGGGGATAAGGGGGTCGTGAACAGTTTGCTGATGTCTGCCGGTGTTGCCGTGCTGCCTGTTTTTACCTTTTCCGGTAACACAGGAGTGGCGCTGATCCTCGCCTTTTCGTATTTCCCGCTGATAACGCTTCTGACCTTGGTTGGCCTGGCAGGAATCGACCGGAATCTTGAAGAGTCAGCAGGCTTTGTCCGCACCCCCTGGACAATAGTGCGCGTTATAACCCTTCCCCTGGTAAGCCCATACATCTTTTCAGCGCTCCTGATTGTTTTTATTTTCTCGTTCTTTAATTACGGCGTACCGGCCCTGCTTCGCGTGCCGACCTGCCCGGTTGAGATTTTCAGCCGTTTCAGCGCCTTTTATGATGAGGCTGGAGCTGCGGCCATGTCCATGCCGGCAGTCGTTATTGTTGTCTGCGCTTTCCTTGGTCTGCGGATATGGTCTAAGAAAAAACAGTTCACAATGCAGCTTGCCGGCTCCCGGACAACCCGCCCGACCCCTGTCACGGGTTTGTCAAAAATATTCCTGACAGGATTTATAACCCTGATGCTGGCAGCAGGAGTGGTGTTGCCGGTTGCATCCTTATTCCTGCAGGCAGGGAGCCTGGCAAGCTTTATCATGGCCGCTCGTGGGTCTCTGCGGGAGTTCAGGACGACCCTGCTGGTATCTGCCGGCAGCGCAAGCTGTATCACGCTTTTTGCCTTCTGCCTTGGCAGGATCATCGACAACCTCTCCGGGACCAGGCAGGCCGTGGCCGAGTTCCTGACCTTTCTGCCCTTTGCCTTTCCGGCCACAACCCTTGGCATCGGTCTGATCTATTTATGGAATTCCCGCATGACGGGATTTCTATACACCTCGACGGCTATGTTGCTGCTGGCCATGACCGCACGTTTTCTACCCCTTGCCATACATATTATACGCTCCAGCCTCAAGCAGGTACATCCCGGCCTGTTAGAGGCAGCTTCCTTTGGCCGAACCAGTCGCTTGCAGCGGTGGCTCTTTATTGACTTCCCCCTGGCGCGGCGGGGCCTTGCAGCCTGCTGGATACTTGCCTTTGTCTTCTGTACCGGCGAACTTGGCACTACGCTGCTTGTCATTCCGCCTGGATCAGGGACTGTTTCCCTGAAAATTTATAACCTGTTACACTACGGTGCCGGACCCTTGGTGGCGGCCCTGGCCCTGCTCCTCCTCGGCATAAATTTTACGGTGTTCCTGGGGCTGGCAAAAATACCACTTGAAATATTCGGCCGGGGACCATTATGCAGAAATTGAGAATAATACCATATCCTGTCATCAGGGTTAAAAATCTCGGCATGAGTTACGGGGATGTCACGGCAGTAAATGATGTGAGCTTTGATATACCGATTGGATCAACGGCAGCTCTTGTCGGACCCTCGGGCTGCGGGAAAACGACCCTGTTGCGTCTGATCGCCGGCCTGGAGCAACCGGACCGGGGTGAAATATGGCTTGACGACCGGCTTGTTGCCGGTCCGAAATACAGCATCCCGCCGTCATCCCGCCGACTCAACATGATTTTCCAGGACCTGGCCCTGTGGCCGCATATGACCGTTCGCAGGCATATTGCGTTTTGTCTTCCTCCCGGCAAGTACAGGGGACAGGCCAAAAACAGGCAGATTGCCTTGCTGACCCGGCTGGTTCGCCTGGACTCTATCGAAAGCTATCCCCACCAGCTTTCCGGCGGCGAACAGCAACGGCTTGCCATTGCCAGGGCCCTGGCATCAGAACCGCGGATTCTGCTGTTTGATGAACCGTTGTCAAGTCTCGATCGGGCCCTGAAACTGGAACTACTGGCAGAAATAAAAAAATTGACCGGCAAGCTTGCCATGACATGTCTGTATGTAACCCATCAACCGGATGAAGTTATGTTCCTGGCCGACACCGTATTCCGCATGGACGCCGGTTCCCTGCAGGCATCCTGCACAGTGGAAGAGTTTGCCCGGCAGGAGAGCAAAAAATGGGCGGAAACCGACAGCCTTTTGCGGGCGCAGGGTGCGGGCAGAAAAATTCCCATGGCAGCCAATGGCAGGTAGAGAAATCGCAGCCCCTCAGGGGATAACCAACCGTCGGTTTTTTCGACCACAATGCTGTAAGCGCTCTCAGGGGCCGCAGATTTGAGCAGGCGTGCCTGACCGTTATAGCCTACCTATGCGGACAGGCACGACCGTGCAAAGAGGTAAGCGGAGCGCAGCGGAGATTCCGTGCGGTCCCGTGAGCGCTTACGAGAAATCGGTTATGCCGACGGGAAATGTAAAGAATCATTGAGATGGAACAATAGACATTTGACTCCTCAAAAACGAGAACCACACAAGAGTAAACCATGAAGAAACTATCCTGCTGTATCTGTTGTTTTTTCCTGTTGTTAACCACCGGCAGCCGGGCAG